>JBKPLM010000281.1:0-5461 GCA_046731655.1 Verrucomicrobiota bacterium
CCAATAGTTGGGCAGCCACAAGCACAACCACAGCACCCGAAGGCCGAGCGTATCACAGTGCGATATGGACCGGGAGCGAAATGATCGTCTGGGGGGGAGACACTTTCTATGGGAGGGAGAACACAGGCGGAAGGTACAATCCAAGCACCGACGATTGGATAAGTACTGGCAACAACAATGCGCCGAGTAGCCGAACAGGACACACAGCCATTTGGACTGGGAGTGAAATGATTGTCTGGGGCGGGGCCAGATGTAACTCTTTTTTGGCTACTTGCCTCCTAGAGACAGGCGGGAGATACAATCCGGCGATAGACAACTGGACGGCTACGAGCACGAGTAATGCGCCTTCTGGCCGAGTTAGCCACACGGCAGTCTGGACGGGGAACGAAATGGTTGTCTGGGGCGGAGACGGGCCCGATGGCTTTACCTTCAACTCCGGCGGTAGGTACAACCCCGGCACGAACAGTTGGATACCTACCAGCGCGACCAACGCGCCCCTCGCACGATATCTTCACACAGCCGTGTGGACCGGTACCGAAATGATCGTTTGGGGCGGAGTTGGGGGGTTCGTCCAGCTAAACGCAGACGGGAGACACGATTCTGATCCTGCTTCTCCTCCAACACCGACGCCTACGCCGACTCCTAATTTTAACACCGGCGCAAGATACAATCCAGATACCGATAGCTGGATCGCGACGTCCACGACCAACGCACCGACGGGCCGAGATGGGCACACTGCAGTTTGGGCTGGTAACGAGATGATTATATGGGGAGGACAGGGTTCTTCCGGCAACTTGAATAGCGGAGGGAGATACAACCCAGCCGCGGATAGTTGGACACCTACCAGCATCACAAATGCTCCTGCCGCCCGATCTTTTCACACCGGAGTTTGGACGGGTACAGAAATGATCGTCTGGGGCGGGGGATCGAGCACAGGTGGGAGATACAATCCGGGCACGGACAGTTGGATACCTACCAGTAGCACGAATGTTCCTGCCGCCCGATACTCTCATACGGCAGTGTGGACCGGAACGGAAATGATCATCTGGGGCGGAATTGATCAAAATCAGTTCGACCTTAACACCGGCGGAAGGTACGACCCCAACACGGATGCTTGGATGTTTACTAGCACTGCTAACGCACCTGATGGACGAAACTCGCATACGGCAATCTGGACAGACAATGAGATGATCGTTTGGGGAGGAATAATTGACCACAACAATGCTGTTGCCAGCACTGGCGGGAGATACTGCGTTGAACCCGGCGTAACACCAACACCAACACCGACAGCTACACCAAGACCTACACCTACACCAAGACTACGTCCTACTCCACGGCCTCGCCCATAGCCGCTGACTCTTATGGCGTCCGCCTCCAGCACGGCAACTCAAATGGAGGGGCTAGCTCCGTGAGCCTTCAGGTTGATTCAGGCCTTCATTGACATTCGTTGAGCGTCGCAGAGCTCCGCCGTCCAATGCAGGTCAATCGCTCTTCCTTAGCGCGCGGCCGATGCGATTCAGACCTTCTGCAAACATTTCCGTGTTCACGCCCATGCCAATGCGAAAATGATCAGGCATTTCGAAATAGCGACCCGGAACCGCCGAGGTGTCGAATTCAGTACGCGCTCGTTCCAGGAAATCATCAACGATCCCATCTCTCAACTGCACGAATGACGTCGTGCCCCAATCCGTCCAAACCGCAGAAAAGCCAGATTCTTTCAGGAGAAAATCCCGAAGCACTTTGCGATCGGCGTTCACGATGCGGCGCGCTTTTTCACGAAGCCTATTCAAGTGCTTGAACGCGGCGACAGCGAGAAGTTGTCCCGGGTAAACGGGCGTGGCGCTATAGAGATCATTTAGCCTGCGCATCTTCCACGCGAGCTCCGGATGCGCCAGGATCCAACCGCATCGCAATCCGCTGACGCCGTAAACCTTCGTCAAACTGCTGGTCACTACGAACTCGGGACCGAGACGAAAAGAGGTACGCGGCGTTCGCTCGTAAACCGCATCAAGGTAAACTTCGTCCACCAGCACCAGCGCTCCAATACTGCGCGCGATGTCGCCAACTTCACGCAGAACCGAATCTGGTGTAAGCGCGCTCGTTGGATTATGCAGGTTCGTGATCACGATGAGTCGGGTCCTTGGTGTGATGGCATGAAGAACCTCTCCCGGATCGATTACCCAGCCGTTTTCCCTGGGACGCAAAAACCGTTTCACGTCGGCGTGAAGATAGCGAGCAACGTCGAGAATCGGTCCGTATGCCGGGTGCTCGATTAAAACTTCATCGCCAGGTTCGATGATAGCAGCCATGGCCAGATGATTCGCCATGGAAGTTCCAGCGGCCTCCACGACACATTCGGGATCAACGCCGTGGTGCGTTGCGATGGCTATTTGTAAAGGCGGATAACCATAGCCGCTGTCGCTGCTATTAATTTCGAGTGTCTCCAACTGGACTGGCAGTTCGCGGAGCGGAAACGGCGCTACGCCACTCGTTGCGAGATTGAATCGTGCACCACTTTGCGTCTTGGACCAGTGCATGTAATCGGAGTGCTTGTGCATCATGAATCTGCTCGTCTGAACTTTCTCCAGTAACAGTAAACCGGGAGCGCGGCCAGCATGATACCCAACGCGATTGCGCTATTCGCCGGTGAAGCCGCGATGGCACTTCCGACAATTCCAACACAAGACAAAACAAAAAGGATCGTGGTGAACGGGTGGCCGGGTACACGAAAAGTAACTGTGTCTGACCCAATCTGACGCCGGCGCAAAATGAACAGCGATGCCGCTGTCATTGCGAAAAAAATGAAATCGACAGTGACTTCAAAGTTCAAGATTTGACCATATGTCCCGGAACAAGCGATGACGATTGCCGCCAGGCCCTGAAGTATGATCGCGACTACTGGCGCTCGCGAGCGTTCCGAGAGCCTGCCAACGCTTGCGAAGAAAAGTCCGTCGCGCGCCATCGCGTAGTATACACGCGGAGCCGTTAGCATGCTTTGGCTTAGAAATCCGAGCGTCGAAATCGCGATACCGGCGGCAATCCATTGCGCGCCACGCGGGCCGATCGCTGTCAGCATCACGTCGGACGCTGGAGTCGTCGTTGCATTCAGGCCCGCTGGACCGAGCACTCGCACGCACACGAAATTGACGGCAAGGTAAAGCATCACAACGCCAGCCACGCCCATTAGCAGGCCACGCGATAAATCCCGGCGCGCATCGCGCATTTCGCCTGCAATAAAAGTCGCGGTCTGCCAGCCACCATAGGCAAACGCAACGGGGACCATCGCCGACCCAATGCTTCTCAAGAGTCCAAATGAACCGGGAGTTGGAAGTAACGGCTCGGTTTTGAGAGAGCTACCGCCAAGCGCAAATCCAAATACTACAAGCCCTACAATCGCCGCGATCCTTAATAACATGAAAACGCTTTGTACGTTGCTGCCCGCGCGCGCTCCGAAACAGTTAATGCCAGTCAGTCCGAGCAGCACTACCGCTGCGATCACGCTGTCGTTCCAACCTACTCCTGTCAGCGCGCGAAAGTAGGATGCAAAAATAACAGCTACCGCCGCCATGCCACCGGTCTGCGTCACGAGAAGCAGTCCCCATCCATACACAAACGCCGCCGCAGGATGGTAGGCCTCGCGAAGATACACATATTGGCCGCCCTCCGCAGCGGGCAGACGAGTGGCCAATTCAGCCCAGATAAACGCACCGCACATCGCAAAAACGCCGCCCAGTATCCAAACGCCAAGGATTAGAAACGGCGTGTGAACACGATGCGCTACTTCCGACGGATTAGCGAAAATTCCTGCGCCCACGATACCTCCCATGACAATCATGGTGGCATCGAACAATCCAAGCTGACGGCGAGGCTTTAGAGAATCGATCTTTGTCATTCCGAGCGGAGTCGCGTGCCAAGCCGTAGCTTAATGCGAAGGCTGGAGGAATCTCTTACTGTCATCTTCTTAAAATTCACAGATGTCTCGTCGCTCGACATGACACGGCAGAGAGAGTGGAAGCCTGAATATTCTGCACTTTGCGCTGGCGGTTCAGTTTATAGATTTTGAATTCCGGAGTCGCCTCAAGCAGCGTTGCGTTTGCGCTAAGATGCTGTGTTAGCTCGGGATAAGATTCCAACCACCAAAATGTGTTCGTGGTAAAAACAAGATGCGTTGCCCCATCGCGACGCAATCGTTCGAGATCGCTGATAGCCTGCTGGCTATTCTTTGGATTGCCGCCGTAAACCCCATTTTGCTCGAGAAAATGCCAGCCTCTGCGCTTCGCATAGTAGAATATGGCTGGATTGCCACCGTCCACGGCGACGACCAATGCATCGTTCGCCGTAATTTTGTTTAGTTCCAGGCCGGCGTTGCGATGTTGTGCGGCTGACGATTCGTAAAAGGGGCGCACGTACAGGAAGGCCAGAGTTGCGAACGAGCTTGCAAGCAAAATCGAGAAGGCCACGATCGCAATGCGCGAAGAAATTTTTGATCCAAAAAAATCGCAACCGGCGCCGGCAAACGCAGCCGCAATGGGCACGAGTGGAAGCTGGTACCAGGGATGGCGATTGCCGTAACCGACAGCTACGACAAACAGAAGCATGGCAGCAAGCCACCAATCAAACAGGCAACCGAATTTTCCACGCGGCACTACGAACAAACCGATTAGCGCTAAGATTGAGAGAATCGGCGTGAGACTCGACGTCGCAGTTTGTTGCGCGATGGCCCAATACCACGAGAAACTTTCCAGCCGAACTCCTCCGGCACCGAAGAAATGATGCGGATAAAATCTCTCGGCGATTTGATACGCATGCCAATACCACGCGGCCGAGGGTAAGACGGCGATCGCGGCAAAGAGAGCTATGCCGCGATACATTGTAGGGCGCTTCTGTGAAACGCCTGGCGTCTGATACAGACGCCCTACAACCAAATACAAAATCGGCGCGGCAATCACGATGCTCGTGACCTTAATCAGGATCGACAAGGAAATCGCAATCGCAGCCAGATAAAACGGCGCCATCTTGCGATCGCGAAGCCAACGCAGAAAAAAATACAGTCCAATGATCGCCAGGCTAAGCGATGGCACGTCTGGCATGAAAGAGCGACCGGCGAAGACATTCAGCGGCGCAAAAGCGTAAAAAAACGTAGCCCAAATCGCCGCCGTCCTGCCGAAGCTTTCGGGCACGAGCAAAAAGAAAAATGGGAGCGAGATAGCAAAGAAAATCACGGACTGGCTGCGCCCAATCCACTCGTGAATGCCGGCAAATTTGTAACAGATCGCAGCGAAAAAAGGGAGAATTGGAAACTCTGTTCCCACGTACCCGGCTGACCCGTCAGCCCAGTCGATCTGAGGGTAGCCGAAGCGAAAACCGTGTTCGAAAAAGTTGCGCGCAATCGCTGCGACATCGCTTTGTCTCCAACTCCAATGATCGACATAAGGCTGATCGATCAAAATCAGCCGCACAG
>JBKPLM010000282.1:0-20620 GCA_046731655.1 Verrucomicrobiota bacterium
GGTTGGATCGAAACGTTCTGGAAACCACCGCAATTTCCAACGCGCCAGGATCTCGATAAGATCGCTCCCGGCAACCCTGTTTTTCTCACGCGCGCAGATGGCCACGCCTCAGTTGCTAATTCGGCCGCTCTAAATATTGCAAAGATCGACAGGAACACACCGGATCCATTTGGCGGACAAATCTTGAAAAAGAACGGCGAGCCAAACGGGATGCTGCTCGATAACGCGCAGGACCTTGTTGCGAGAAATTTCCCAAAGTCCGCGGGCGCTGAGCGCGAAGAAGCGTTACTGAGGGGAGTCGACCGCGAGATCAAACTTGGCTGGTGCGAGATCCAGAACGCCGGCAGCCACAAGGAAGACGTCGATATTATCCGGAAGGCATTCGAAGCCGGCAAAATCAAGATTCGATTCGTCAACGCCGTTTACGGTCCCGGCGAAGACGCGCAGAATTTTTTGCGCGACGGATCGACCATCAACGCGTTCGATCACCATTTTACCCAGCGTACGATCAAAGTGATCTTCGACGGTGCGCTCGGCTCTCGCGGCGCGGCGCTATTGAAACCTTACAGCGACGCGCCCGAAACTTCTGGTTTTCTCACCGAAAAATCCGAGGACTTGCAGCCGATGTTTGAAGAAGCGCTGCGCCGCGGCATTCAAGTGGAAACGCACGCGATCGGCGATCGCGCTAACCGATTAATTCTCGGTCTTTACGAGCAGGCGTTCGAAGCCGTGCCGCCCGACGAACGAAAAATTCGCGACTCGCGCTGGCGGGTCGAACACGCGCAGATTGTCGATCCTGTCGATATTCCCCGATTCGCCAAACTTGGTGTGATCCCCTCAATGCAGCCATCCCATGCGATCAGCGATCTGTTTTTCGCCCCGGCTCGACTCGGAATGAATCGTCTCATCGGCGCGTATGCCTGGCAAAGCTTCATCAAGAGCGGCTGCATCGTTGCAGGAGGTTCCGACGCGCCGGTCGAGCGCGGCGAACCGATGATCGAATTTTACGCCGCGGTTGCACGCAAAAGCGTCACGGGCGAATCACGCGAAGGCTGGCATCCCGAGCAAGTTGTTTCGCGTGAAGACGCGCTGAAAATGTTTACGCTCTGGCCGGCTTATGCCGCGTTCGAAGAAAAGGACAAGGGCTCAATCGAAGTCGGCAAGCTCGCCGATTTCACTGTCCTGTCACGAGACATCATGAAAATTCCTGAGATGGAAATTCTTGAAACGCGGAACGAAATGACAGTCATTGGCGGTGAGATTATTTACTCGCGCTGAGCGCGACAAAAAATCTTAGCTTTCATGAACCACGAACACGCACACCAGCTCCTGAGAGCAAGTCACCCGCGAATGGCTGAATTGATCGCGCGCTCGCGTCGCTACAACATCACGCCAGCGGTTTCCATTCGACCATTCGACGCACTTGCCGAATCAATCGCTTACCAGCAACTGAGTGGCAAAGCCGCCGCCACTATTTTTGGTCGGGTCCGCGCGCTCTTTCCGAAAAGAAAATGGCTGGATCCCGAACAACTTCTCGCAACGCCGGATGAAAGCCTTCGTGCTGCTGGCCTTTCGCGAGCGAAAACTGCTGCGTTAAAAGATCTGGCGGCAAAAACAATCGACGGCACAGTGCCAGCTGGTCGCATCCTCATCCGCATGAGCGATGATGAGATCATTACCCGCCTGACTGCAGTGCGGGGTATCGGCCGCTGGACGGTTGAGATGCTTCTCCTTTTCGATCTTGGCCGGCCGGATGTCTGGCCCGTTGATGATTACGGTGTGCGCAAAGGTTTCGCAAAAACGTTCGGTCGCCGAAAACTCCCCACCCCAAAACAGCTCATGAAATTCGGCGAAAAATGGCGTCCGTACCGTTCGATGGCCGCCTGGTATTTCTGGCGAGCGCTGGATGCAGCGGAAAAGTTACAAAGTTGAAACGTTAAAAAAGTTAAAACGGTCCCTTTTTACCTTTCAATCTTTTGATTCTTTAACTCCTCCGAGCATTTGTCTTGCGCTTCCCTCTGCGCCTAACTAAAACGCGAGGATTATGGCGATGATTCACGTTAACCGGGGCGCAACAAGTCTGGGCGTATTTTCCGATGAAGAAGTTCGCGAAGGCCTGCGCACTGGCCGGTTCGTTGCCACCGACATCGGGTGGCACGAAGGAATGGCCAGCTGGCAGCCGCTCTCGCAGTTCCCAGAATTCGGAGCCGCGGGACCTGCTGCACCGCCTGCGCAGCTTGGCGCAAGCGCAACCTCAGAAGCTGCCGCCCCGCGCGGTGGACTGCCGTGGGAACACCGGCAAGAGCGTGGTTTTTTCAATGCGTTTGTCGAGACCCTGGTCATGGTTCTTACGAAACCGGGCGAAGCATTCGCGGTTATGAAACGCGAAGGCGGTTTAGGGGAGCCGCTCATTTATGCACTGATCGGTGGGTGCCTGGGAGGCATCGTCTCGCTTCTATTCTCACTGGGGTTGCAGTCCGTTGGCTTCTTTGCCGATCGTCACGACACGTTCGCGGCGATGACCGGGATGGGAGTTGGCTCTGTCGCATTTATCATTCTGGTGCCACTGTTCATTGTAATCGGACTGTTCATCGGCAGCGCGATCATCCACCTCTGTTTGATGATAGTCGGCGGCGCGAATCACTCATTTGAAACCACTTTCCGCGTCCTGGCTTTCTCTCAGGGTTCCGCTGGTCCTTTGCAGATGATCCCGATTTGTGGCGGACTGATCGCTGGCGTTTGGGGACTCGTTTGCAACTGCATCGGATTGGCGCGCGCCCATGAAACCGACACCGGCCGCGCTGTTCTTGCTGTTTTCCTGCCGCTGATTGTTTGCTGCGGCGGCGGATTACTCATTGCGTTCATGTTCGGTGCAATGGGCGCTTGGAGCGCGTCACACCATTGATTCCGGCAAAATGCGGTTTCGCGTTCAGTGTCTTGCTCCAGATGAAATCGATCACGAGTTAATCTGGCTAAGCGTCTCGCTTGTGTCGCTCGCCCTAGCGGCAGCGTGGCTAGCAATGGGTTTGCCATGGCCGCACTGCGTTTTTCACGAAATCACTGGTTTACCCTGCGTCACATGCGGCATGACGCGGTGCGGGATTCAATTCTTTCACGGCCACTTTCTGGCTGCATTGAAATGGAATCCACTCGTGTTCACAGCACTCTGCGGACTGACAGCGTTTGATCTCTATGCGTTTGCGACGCTCGCAACACGGCGGCCCCGTTTGCGGATATGTTTATACACGGGAACAGCGAAAACATTTGTGCGCATCGCGGTCGTCTCTGCGCTCGTACTAAACTGGATTTATCTGCTTATGCACTGGCGCAATTTTTGATGCTGGCGGGATGGGAGCGCTGGAGTGTTGGAGTAGGAAATCTCACTACTCCATTGCTCCGCCACTCCAATACTCCCGTGTAGAATTTTCGTGCACTCTGCGTGCTTCGTGGTTGAACTTCTCGGCACATGCGAATTTTGGTTACAGGCGGAGCTGGTTTCATCGGCTCCCATCTGGTTGAACGTTTGCTCGGGGCAGGACACGCCGTCGTCATCCTCGATGACTTCAACGATTTTTACGATCCGCAAATCAAGCAGGCAAATATCGCCGGTTTCGCCAAAGATGTGACCGTTCACCATGTCGATCTTCGAGATGGCGCGTCAGTGCGAAATTTGTTTCACCGCGAGGAATTCGAGGTGATCGCGCATCTGGCCGCTCGCGCCGGTGTTCGACCCTCGATTCAATATCCCCAACTTTATTACGACACCAATGTCACTGGCACATTGCATCTGCTTGAAGCGGCGCGTGTGACCGGAGTGAAGCGATTTATCTTCGCCTCGAGTTCGTCCATTTACGGCGCCTCGAAGACTGTGCCCTTTTCTGAAGATCAACGTCTGACCCAGACGCTTAGTCCGTACGCTGCGACAAAAATTGCCGGCGAATTCCTTTGCTCGACTCACTCACACCTTTACCAGTTACGCGTAGTGGCGCTCCGTTACTTCACTGTATATGGTCCGCGGCAACGGCCGGACCTGGCGATTCATCAATTCACGCGGAGGATTCATGCTGGCCAGCCAATCGAGCAATTTGGCGACGGCACAACGCGCCGCGATTATACTTACATTGACGATGTAATTCAGGGAACGATGGCTGCACTCCAATACGAAGGCCCGCTCTTCGATATCTTTAATCTGGGTGAAAGCGAGACGATCCAGCTGAAAGACTTAATCGTTGCGATCGAAAGCGCGCTTGGGAAAAAAGCGAAAATCAACCAGTTGCCGGAGCAACCCGGCGATATGCCCCTTACTTGTGCGGATATTTCGAAAGCGAGAAAACTGCTCGGTTACAATCCAACGACCCGGTTGAGTCATGGACTGCCGCGTTTCGTCGAGTGGTTTTTGGAATCCGCGAAATAACGCCTCGTCATCCTGAATGGAGTGAAGGACCCTCAATTGCGCGGATGGTCACGCCGGCTAGCTTGCGTGATGTTAGGAGCAATAGGGAGGTCCCTCGCTTCGCTCGGTATGAAACGCGAAAGATTATTGAGCGGCGATGAATTCGAACACCGATTGATGTCCGTGGAAGGTCTGCCATTCGATCAACGGGCTTGTTTTATTGCGGGCCAGGCGAAATCGGGCACTACACTTCTCGTGGCGTTGCTCGATAATCATCCGCGGTTACTCGTTTTGCCGGAAGAAACGGCCTATTTCCCCACAGTCCTAACGAAATATGCGCCACGCGGTCGCCGCGCGCAGTTTGATTATTTGACCAAACAATCGCTGTCGAATGTGCTTTTCGGTGGACCATGCAAATGGGGCAAGCGGAACTACGCGACGTTCCCGCGCGAGAAATTTCTGGAGACCTTCGAGCGGTCGGCATTCGATCCTGCCAATGCGCAGGAAGATCTGCTCGTGCTAATGGTCAAAGCGTATGCGGCAATACTGGAACGTCCGCTCGACACCATCGGGCGATGGGTGGAAAAAACTCCGGCCAATCGCAATCATATTCCAGAAATTCTCAGGCGTTTTCCGCACGCGAAAATTCTCGTCACCGTGCGCGATCCACGCGCCATTCTCGCGGCGCAAATCGCGCTGGAGAAAACACGGCAAACGGGAAGGTTCTCAACCTATTACGTGATTGCCCACTGGCTGGTCGCGGCCCGACTGGCCAAGCGTGTGCGGGATGGTGAAGTTCCTGGCCTTGTGGTGCAATATGAACAATTGGTATGCGAACCAGTCAGAACGATGGAAGAGGTTTGCGCTTATCTCGAGGTCAATTTCGACCAGGAAACGGTACTGACACCGACAAAATTGGGCCGGTTTTGGAGCGGTAACTCAGCAGCCCGGATTAACTTTTCGCAAATCAGTCCAGAACCGGCAACGCGTTGGCGGCGCGAACTATCCCAAGACGAAATCGGATGGGTGGAATGGCATTGTCGCGATCTCATGCCGGAATTCGGCTATGAGCCAAAACTACATGCACGCGAGCTACGATCATTTGTTCGTCCAATTCGGGGCGAACGCCCGAAAGAATACATAAAGTCGCGCGTATATTCACTGCGCGATGCTTGGATTCGAGACTAAGATCGAAATCGCGACGTGATTCTGGATGCGCGATCCTAGATGCTGGATTTTCTTTTATCGAGCATCAAGCACCCAGTCTCCGGCATCGGGTTGGCCCAAACGGCGCGCCTTTCGTAACCGCACTTGCAAAGCGCCCGAAGCAGGCCATAATGACGCCGAGATGCCGGGAATGTTGTTCGATGTTCCGAGCCTCCGTTTTCTACGACGATCCAGTTTTTTCGATATCGTGATGCTAACTTTTGCATCTTCGCTGCATCGTTGGGTGAGTGCGCGGGCTTGTGGTTCAAGAGAAGTGATTTCCCGGCTCGACGAGGCGGAGTTTCCAACGGCGTCGCAGAGTGCCTTGTTTGAATGGGCTCTGGGTGATTGGCGCGCTGCGGACGGTGCATCGTTCGATGCGCTCCGCCGATTCAATAATTGGACTAAACGTAAGGATCAACATGAACTCTTATTCAACTGGGAAACGCTCGCAACGTTCGCGCGGCGGCTCCCGACGCCGTGGCAACGGCCACACGCGTCGTCAGCGAGTAGAAGCGAAGGAGCCAAAAAAGACATTCTGGCAGCGGATTGCCGCATTTTTTGGAAATGGCACAACGAAGGCAGGAGCAAGCGCGCGCAACGGTGCCCAGCCTTCGCGACCGGCGCGCAAACCTGAACGAATCGAAGTCAGTTCGCCGCGGCTGTACGTTGGCAACTTGTCTTTCGACGCAACCGAGAGCGATCTTTTTGAATTGTTCAACGGAGTCGGACACGTCCAAAATGCGGAAGTAGTAAGTTACCGCCATAACCAACGCTCAAAGGGTTTCGCGTTTGTACAGATGCAAACCATCGATGAAGCGAAACGCGCCGTGGAAGAATTGCACGACAAGGAATTCCTCGGCCGCAGGCTGGTAGTGAGTGGCGCCAAATCCGGCGACCATCGCGCGCGGTAATACCTCGCGATTCAACACATTCAGGTCGGTAGGGCGTACTCCGTGCGCTCCTATCATGTTTGGAAGCGGCGGGCACAGGGCTGCCCGCCGTACCATCGTTCGCCAGATTCGGCGCTTTCTGGCGCCGCTTTTTGGAGCAGCATCTCGATGCGACAGGCGTTTCTGCGCCTTCTTATCTTTTAATCTCCAGATACGTTCGCGATAGCACGTGGTTAGTGCCAGGCTGGAGTTCTTCGATGCGCATTTGTTTCAAAAACCAGCGGCCTTCAATCTTCTGCGCGGAGACCACTTCGAAACGCTTGGCCAGTTGAGCGTTCCAATCGTAGCCCTCCATGCGCATCAGCGCGCCGCTCCCCTTATCAATCCAGAGCAGCACGTTGGAATACTGCGATTCGCGTGAGGGCGCGCGCAGTTGCAGCTTCCAGCAATTGCGAGTGCGAACATTTTCCTCGCCTAAAACGCGCGCGGTCGGCCAGTAGAGAAATTTGAACGCCAGGTCCTCGTAGGTCACGCTGGTACCGCGAATTTTTTGCTATAGCTTCGACGCTGCAAATAGCTCGGTGCCTCCACCGGTCACAAGATCAAGGCGCGAGCTGTTTTCACCGAGACGCAGTTGCAAAACCTCATCGGGATTCGCGAATGAGTAACGAATCAGTGGTCCGTTTTGAACCAGACGAAATGGCACCACCACGTTATCCTGGCGAAGTTGCCCCTGAAGATCGATTTGTTGTCGCGCCTCCATCATGCGTACCGAGGCGAGAATGTCTTTGGCTGATGGTGGCGGTTCAGCGAAGATTGATACTGCCAGTCCAAAATAGATTGCGATTACTTTTCGCATGGGAAAACGAGCTTTAAGTTTTAAGTGCTAAGCTTTAAGCCGATGATGTGCGCGAACAACACTTAAAACTTAAAGCTTAAAACTTGGATCAAGCTTTACTTCACCTTATTAATCAAGAGTGGACGAGTCCGGCGCTCGACTTGTTCATGGCTGCCCTGAGTGACAGCAAGATCTGGGAACCGTTGTTCATCGCCATTGGAGTGAGCGCGCTCCTTCTTGGCGGATTTAGAGCGCGTGCGTTTGTCGTATGTCTGGTCTTGTCTCTCTTGATCACAAGTCAGGTCACGGGTCTTTTAAAATCGGCGGTGGATCGCCATCGGCCCAAACAGGTGGAAAAGGTGCGGATGGTAAAGTTGCAAGGGACGCGTCCTGCGTTCCTAACTTTGTTTAAGAAACCGACTATTCGGTTTTCCGATTCGTCCGACCGCAACCGATCGGGACCAGCATTTCCGTCCGGACACGTGACCACCAACAGTGTCATTGCTGTTTTTTGCACGCTGTTTTACCGACGCCATGGTTGGCTTTACTGGTTCGTCGCTGTAGCCGTCGGTTACTCACGAATTTATCTTGGCTCACATTGGCCCAGCGACGTGATCGCAACTTTCTTTCTGGCGGGCGCCGAAGCACTGCTCCTGCTGGGATTGTTCGAATTGATTTGGAGGAGCGCAGGCCGCAAATGGATGCCGCAGCTTTTCGCGAACTATCCAAGTTTGATTGTTGATTCCACTGTTAGGGCGCGATCAGACTCTACCCCCCGTGGCGGAGCCACGCCGCAACAATCCGCATGAGCACAACGCGCGCGGCCTGGCTCTTCATTGTTGTGCTGACGGCGATCCGATTGTCGATGTTGGCAACAACCGACCTCGAATTCGACGAGGCGCATTACTGGATGTGGTCGGAAAGACTTGCCCCGGCGTATTTCAGCAAAGGTCCAGGTATCGCTTTTGCTATTCGCGCCAGCACTGCCGTTTTTGGAGCGAACGAATTCGGAGTGCGCTTTTTCAGTCCGTTGCTCGCGGCCGGAACGAGCCTGCTCGTGTTTTATTTTGCGCGCCGCCTGTTCAACGCCACCGCCGGTCTGTGGGCGGTCATCGCACTAAATGTTACGCCCATTTTCAATATCGGCGCGTTTGTGATGACGATTGATGCGTTGTCGATTTTTTTCTGGCTAGCGGCAATGTTTACGTTCTGGCTTGCGTTGGAAAAAAGTCCGCAGTTCTCCTGGCATTGGCCGTTGACCGGACTTCTCATTGGGCTCGGGTTTCTTTCCAAATACACTAACGCGCTTGAGCTAGTTTCGATTGTATTAGTGCTGGCCCTGGCGCCCCGGCTCAGGCAGGAATTGAAGCGCCCCGGATTTTATCTTTTGGTCGGCACGTTCGTTCTTTGCACGGTGCCGCCGATCATGTGGAACGCACACCACGCCTGGGTCACGGTTGCACACCTGCGATCGCGCGGCGGAATCGAGCACGGCTTTGGATTGCACCCGGTCGAAGTTCTTTCGTTTATTGGCCAACATTTCCTGGCTTATTCGCCATTTCTATTCCTGGCATTGGCGTGGGGCGTTATCGGAAGCTGGCGGCGGCTGAATCAGCAATTCAAGGTTTTGTTCCTGATGTGGTTTGGGTTGCCCGTGTTTCTTTTCTATTTGTTTCTTTCCTTAAATAAGGCTGCGGCGCCAAATTGGGATGGGCTCGCCTTCCTTGGTTTTGGATTGCTGGCGATTTATTTTTGGTGGGAGCGTCTTGAGGCGAGTGCCCTTTTACGCCTCGGCGCGGCGATCGCGATACTGGTTGGATTGACCATGAGCGCGGTGGCCCTCGATACAGACTTTCTGCGCGTGGTGGGATACAATTTACAGCGAAGCGATCCAAGCAACCGGATGCGCGGGTGGAAAAGCGCCACGAGCGCGTTGGAAACAATACGCAACGATCTCGAAACAAAGTTGGGCGAGAAACTTTTCCTTATTGCCGATGCGCGTGACCGGGCTTCGGAGATTTCATTTTACCTGCGCGATAAACGAATGGAAGGACCCGGTCATCCGCCCGCTTATATTCCCGAGTCGCAGGACATGGTGAATCAATTCTCGTTTTGGCCGCGCTATGATGAATTTGTTGAGCTAAAACCGGGCGCGCCGCGGCCAGAGAGCGAAGTTTATACTGAAGAAAGCGGAATCAATTTGTTTGTTGGACGCGACGCGCTCTTTGTTCGAGACGGCAAAAAGCAACGCGTACCGCACAATATCAAGGCCGGCTTTCAATCGACGGAGCTGGTTGGCACGATTCAAATTTCGCGCTACGGGAAGCCGCTGCGAACCTGGCAGGTGTTTCTCTGTCGAAATTACCGCACGCTTCCACTATGAGAGGCCCCGCCACCAAGCTCTCTATGCGGGTCACCCTGAGCAGAGCGAAGGACCTCACACAGGCTAGATTGATCGCACCCAAAAAACGGCGTGACGCAAACTTCGTAAGTGCGGTCCCTCACTTCGTTCGGGATGACGCGCGTTCAGCGCGAGGTCGCGTACTATTCACCAGCAGCTGATGATACAGGCGACAAGCTCTCCCGAAGTCTCCGTAGTGGTCCCTCTTTTCAACGAAGAAGAGAACGTCCCCATTCTGCAATCGGAGTTGAGCGCAGCGCTCAAAGGCGTCGATTACGAAATCATTTTTGTCGATGACGGCTCGGTCGATCGCACGGCAGAGCGGATCGAAACTGCGGGGAAGATCCGTGTCATTCGTTTCGAAAAAAATTCCGGGCAGAGCGCCGCCATTTATGCCGGTCTCACAGCGGCGCGCGGCACGACTGTGGTTATCATTGACGGCGATTTACAGAATGATCCGGCGGATATTCCGAAACTGCTCGCTGAAATCGCGCGTGGTACAGATCTTGCCTGTGGCTATCGCATCAAGCGGCAAGACACACTGATCAAGCGTGCGACGAGCCGGATCGCAAACGCCGTGCGTAGCCGCTATACGAAAGATGAGGTGCGCGACACCGGTTGCACCCTTAAAGCCATGCGGCGCGAATGTGTCAGCGCGTTGTTTCCATTCAAAGGCATGCACCGTTTCATTCCCGCCCTAGTCAAAGCCGCGGGCTATCGACTGGTCGAGGTTCCTGTGAACCATCGTGCGCGACGCTTCGGTCAAAGCAAATACGGCCTCGGCAACCGCGCTCTGCGCGCCACCATCGACATGTTCGGAGTTCGCTGGCTCCTTTCCCGGCGATTAAATTATAAGATTCGTGAGTAGATTTGACCGATGACATAGACAAGACGGATGCGACACATGGGCAACGTGGCAAATCTCGCTTGTCAACTTAGACGCTCCCGCTAAGGTTGCCCTCCCGTACCGGGAATTCGCATGTCGTTGGCCAATTTACTTTCTGTCGAGCAAATCATCCCCGAGATGAAAGCAACGGAGCGCTGGGACGCCATCGTTGAACTGATCGATCTCCTCGTTAGTCTGGGCAAAATCAAAACCGAAGACCGCGACCCCATTCTCGCTTCACTGAAACAGCGCGAGGAAACAATGAGCACAGGCATTGGGTTCGGAATCGCCATTCCACATTGCTCTTCCGACCGGCTCGAGGAAGTCGTTGCCGCGTTCGGAAGATCGACAACCGGCATTGAGTTTGATGCGCTCGACAATGCGCCGGTCAAGTTCGTCGTGCTATTCATCGTCCCGAAAAATCAATTTCAAACGCACCTGCGCACGCTGGCCTCGATCGCAAAGTTTCTAAACGATCGCTCGGTACGCGAGAGCCTGGCGAGCGCAAAATCCGCCGACGAAATTTTGTCGATCTTTCGCGATCGTTCGTAATTTGGAGTCGTCGACCTCTGGGCGACGCGGCGCGCGGGCGTATTTCACATCAGCGTCGCGCTTCGCACAGAGAAGCGGCTACAGTTTTTCGATGGAAACTTTTCAATCACTTCTCGCAAAGCAGCTTTTCAATGCTTTCACCGCCGCCGGCTTGCCGGACGCAGGCGAATTAACGCCAGCAACCGACCCGCGATTCGGCGATTACCAGACGAATGCCGCTCTGGTGCTCGGAAAGCAGCGGGGCGAAAATCCGCGGGAAGTTGCGGAGAAAATCGTCGGGTATTTGAACGTTGACGATCTTTGCGAACCGCCAGTAGTCGCAGGTCCTGGTTTCATTAATTTTACGTTGCGTCCTGGCATCGTTGCGGCAAAAACCGCCAGCATCCTGGGCGATGAAAAACTCGGCGTTGCGGAAACAGAATCGCCTCGGCGCATCGTCATTGACTTCGGATCGCCCAACGTGGCCAAGCCGATGCACGTCGGTCATATCCGAAGCACTGTTCTGGGCGACGCCCTGTCGCGTATCGCAGCGTTTCTCGGGCACGAAGTGATCCGCGACAACCACATCGGCGACTGGGGGACTCAATTCGGTATGGTGATTTACGGCTGGAAGAACCTTCTGGATCAGCGCGCGCTTCAGCAGAATCCCCTGGCAGAGATCGTCCGCATTTACAAGGAGACGAACGCGTTGGCGACCAGCGATCCGCAGGTTCGAGAAGCCTGTCGGCAGGAGCTGGTAAAACTGCAAGCCGGCGACAAGGAAAATATCGACATCTGGAACGAATGCGTCGCCTTCTCCATGCAGGACTTCGAGCATGTGTACGAAATGCTCGATATTCATTACGACATCCAGTGCGGTGAAAGTTTTTACAATGACCACCTCCCGGGCGTAGTCGAACGTTTGCTCAAGGCCGGCATTGCTGAGATCAGCGAGGGCGCGGTCGTCGTTTTCTTTCGCAATATTCCAGAGCTGGCTGATAAGCCGTGCATCATTCGCAAACGCGACGGTGGATTTAATTACGCCACCACCGATATCGCGACTGTCGATTATCGCCTGGACGATTTGAAAGCCGACTCCGTTTGGTACGTGGTTGGCGCCCCACAAATCTTGCATTTCAAACAAATTTTCGAGATTGCCCGGCGACAGGGTTACCAAGCGGATCTTCGCCACATCACGTTTGGCAGCATCCTGGGTGAAGACCGCAAGCTGATGAAAACGCGGTCGGGCGAAAACGTGCCGTTGCGCGAGCTTCTCGAGGAAGCATGCAGGCGCGCGCGCAAAATTATCGATGAAAAAAATCCGGGCATGGATGAGGCAGAGAAGATCGATGTCGCACAGAAAATCGGGATCGGTGCAGTGAAATATGCGGATCTGTCACAGTACCGGATGACTGATTACGTTTTTTCATGGGACAGAATGTTATCCCTCCAAGGAAATACGGCGCCGTATTTACAAAACGCGTATGTGCGAATTCGCTCGATTTTTCGCAAAGCCGGCGAAACGTGGAATCGGCATCCTGCCGATAAAGAAATTGGCTGGAAGCCAATGCCACTTCGCCTCAACGATTCCGTCGAAATCAATCTTGCCAAACGCCTCTGTCAGTTTGCAGAGGTCGTTCCGCAAGTACTGAATGATTTCCGTCCGAACATTCTTGCAAATTATTTGTTCGAGCTCGCAGACAACTTTCACACATTCTATGAAGCCTGTCCGGTCTTGAAATCGGAGGAACCGGCGCGCAGCTCGCGACTGGCTTTATGCGATCTGACTGCGCGAGTTCTGTACCGCGGGCTTGACTTGTTAGGCATCAAAGTGCCGGAGAAGATGTAGCAGCGTTTTGTCAATCCAAGCGAAGCGCAGGGAAGTCGACGTACCCCGCCGAGTTAGCTTTTGGTTTCGCCACAGGATTCCTCGACTTCGCTCGGAATGACAGGAAATTGCAGCTGTGGCCACAACCCATCCGCGTATCCCAACCTGCACCTACCGATTGCAATTCAATCGATGGTTCACTTTTTCGCAGGCACGCGAGATCGTCTCATACCTAGATGCGCTAGGAGTAAGCGACGTGTATGCATCGCCGTACTTTCAGGCGAGCCCGGACAGCCTGCACGGCTACGATATCACCGACCATAACAAGCTCAACGCGGCGATCGGCTCGCGCGAAGATTTTGATGCATGGGTCGCGGAACTGCATGCGCGGTCGATGGGGCAGCTACTCGATTTTGTCCCGAACCACGTGGGAGTCGCGGAGCCGCTCAATGAGTGGTGGATGGACGTACTCGAAAACGGGCCCAGCTCCAGATACGCCCCCTATTTCGATATCGACTGGCAGCCGTTGAAGTCGGATCTCCGCGACAAGGTTTTGCTACCGATCTTAAGCGATCAATACGGGCGCGTCCTCGAACGCGGTGAGCTGCAAGTGCACTTCGACGAGGGAACGCTTTATCTGCTCTATGGCGAGCGCAGACTACCGATCGCTCCGGGAACGTACCGTTATGTTCTGCAAATCGCGTTACAAAATCTCGCCGAACACAAGGAAGAAGACTTCTACGCGGAACTGCAAAGTATTCTGACCGCACTCGAATATTTGCCAAAACGCACCGAGACCGATCCAAAACGCATCGCGGAGCGCATTCGTGAAAAGGAAATCATCAAGCGACGTCTCGAACGTCGTTGCGCGGAAGCTCCGCAAGTCCAACAGGCGATTGAAAAAGCGCTGGCCCAGATCAATGGCGAGCCCGGCGACCCGCGAAGCTTTGATGCGCTGGATGAACTGCTCAACGCACAGTCTTATCGACTGGCGTTTTGGCGGGTCGCGGCAGAGGAAATTAATTATCGCCGCTTTTTTGATGTGAACGACCTGGCCGCAATTCGGGTCGAGTTGCCGAAGGTCTTTGACGCCATTCACCGGCTGGCTCTGGAGTTGGTTGGCGCGGGCGCGGTGACAGCTCTCCGCATCGATCATCCCGACGGTCTTTATTTACCCGGCGAGTATTTTGAAAAGCTTCAGCAGCGTTGCGCGAAAGCGCTCGGTATCGCATTGCCCGTGGACGGGCGCGCCATTTACATGGTGGCTGAAAAAATCCTCACCGGCCCCGAAACGCTGCGAAAGGATTGGCGCGTCCATGGAACCACTGGCTACGAATTTGCGAATCAATTGATTCAATTGCTGGTCGATTCTTCAGCCGAAACGGCAATCACAAAAACGTTCCATCGTTTCATTGGTCATTCGATGCCGTTTGGACACCTGCTGTATGCAAAAAAATCGCAGGTTATGAAGTTGTCTCTTGCCAATGACGTCGACGTGCTGGGCAACATGCTCGACCGGCTTTCCGAGCGAAACCGATGGTATCGCGATTTTACGCTTGAGGCGCTCTCGCGGGCGGTGCGCGAGACGATCGCTTGTTTTCCGGTTTACCGAACGTACCTGGCGCCGGGCCAGCCTGTGAGTGAAGAAGATCGGCAGATTGTCGAGCACGCGATCGCCGCGGCCAAGCGTCGTAACCCGGCAATGGAAGAATCGACCTTCAATTTTCTTCGTGACGTATTGCTTTTTCGTTTTCCGCCAAACCTCGACGCCAAAGCGCGCGCCGAGCACACGAATTTCGTTCTGAAGTTTCAGCAGGCCACAGGACCGATCATGGCCAAGGGGTTGGAGGACACCGTCTTTTACATTTACAACCGGCTGGCGGCGTTGAACGAAGTGGGTGGCGAGCCGCAACAGTTTGGGTTGAGCGTTGAGGGATTTCACGAACGGAATATCGATCGACAGCGCAGTTGGCCGGGCACCTTGTTGGCGACCTCGACGCACGACACAAAACGCAGCGAAGATGTACGTGCTCGGATAGTGGCGATTTCCGAAATCCCGGAGCTTTGGCGGCGCTCGTTGCAACGATGGCGTGTCTCTAATCGTCGCTGGAAGCGAACGATCAACGACGTTGAAGCGCCAGACGCGAATGAAGAATACCTGCTCTATCAAACTCTGTTGGGGACGTGGCCAGTGCAGGCCGACGGCGAGCCCGAATCTGTGGCAACGCCGGATTACATCGAACGAATTCAAGCGTACATGGCCAAGGCCCTCCACGAAGCGAAGATCAGCACCAGCTGGATCCAGCCGAACGAAGAATGGGATAACGCCATGGGCGATTTCGTTGCGAAAATCCTGGATCCGTCCCCGCGAAACAAATTCCTTCCAGCGTTTATTCCGGTCGCAAGGGAGGTTGCGCGACTCGGCGCGGTTAATTCGCTCGCGCAAACGCTGCTCAAACTGACTTCCCCGGGAGTGCCCGACATCTATCAGGGCAACGAGATTTGGGATTACAGCCTGGTCGATCCGGACAATCGGCGCCCGGTCGATTACAAGAGGCGTCGTGACATGCTGGAATCGCTCGCAACGGCCGATCCACACGATCTTGTGCGCCACTGGCCCGATGGTCGAATTAAGATGTTTCTAACACAGCGCGTCTCGCAATTTCGACGCAAGCACACTGAGCTTTTTCAGCGAGGAGAATATCTGCCGCTGACGTCGAACGGAACATTTGCGGAATGCTGCATCTGCTTCGCGCGACAGCTGGAAGACCAATGGATTGTTGTAATCGCCCCGCGAATTTCTTCTCGCGTTAGTTTTCCGCCAATTGCTGAGACATGGACGGACACGACAGTCGAATTTCCCGAAACGCTTTCTTTGGAGCACGCGCACGATCTTTTTACATGTCGTCCTATTCCCATGCAGGATCGACGAATGAAACTTGCCGACGCATTATCGACCCTCCCGTTCGCAGCGATCACGAATCTATAGACGTCGACTCTGGGCGACGCGGCGCTGGCGTGAACAGCACGTGTTCCGACTTGGTCGCGTCCAAACCTGTAGACGTCGACCTCTGGGCGACGCGGCGCTGATGTGAATGGCACGTGCGCGCTGCGTTTCGTACGAGCGAAACGTCTACAGCCGTGTCCTTTGCCCGAGGCTATTTCCAAGATCGACAAGCCACCGCGCGAAGTTGCCAAGGTTTATCAGTAGATCCGCGCCAAATCCTGCGAACGTAATTTGTGGCGATGCTAGAATGAGCATCGCGCTTAGCAGCAGCAGGTTCATCAAGTAGATCACGACGAGCGAAAAGAACGTTCCCTGATCGCTCAGGTCAGTCTGATTTTTCGGAATCATCCAGCACGTAAATGTGAAGTGAAACGCCCAAGTCGCGCCGATCACCGCGTAAAGCCATCGGCCGTACGGCTGCACGTTCACGAAAAGACTGAGCGCGCCATATGTGGCGATTGCCAGAATGCTGTAGAGCGGAAAAAAATATGGCGCCAGCGCGATCCAAAAGTTGGCCCTGTTGGTAACCACATGCCCACCGTCACGGCCAACGCGAAATCGGCTCACGCGTCCGCCCATCAACCAAACCCACAGCGCGTGAGTTAATTCGTGTCCGAAAACATAAATGAGGATCGGGCGCGGAAGACCGAAAAACGCAATCAACCAGAGCACCGCGCCTAATGAGAAAAACCAAAATTCTTCCCCTGCCCAAAGCCGTTGCGTGACGGCGGCGCGCGCGAAAGCGGTAAAAAATGTTTGACTCAGAATTGCGCAAATCGGCAGCAGAAAAATCGCAAAAACGAATTTCACCCAGCGCGTCGGCACTGTGAGTGGATCCGAGACCGGAACAAGTGTTCGCGCCCGAGCGACATTGCGAACAACCTTCCGGCCGCGCTTGGAATTGCGCTTTCCGTGATTGTTTGTCGATCTTCTCTTTCTTGCAGCCAAAGTTGCCGCAGATTACGCAGAGTTAGCTGGCTAAAATCAAGACGGAACCGCGAATTACGCGGATAACGCGGATGATTGTAGGGCGAGCGCTTCGCCTGCCGATATTCGAGCCGTTACCCAACAACCGCGATCACGCGCGGCCCATGTAGGCCCCGGTGCGGGTGTCTATTTTGATCGTTTCGCCTTCCTTGATGAAGAGCGGAACGTTGATGGTCTTGCCGGTCTCGAGCGTCGCCGGTTTGGTGACGTTGCTCGCCGTATCGCCACGCAATCCCTCTGCGGATTCAGTCACTTTCAGGCTCACCGACGCGGGTAGTTCGACCTCCACTGGTTTGCCCTCTGCGTAAAGGACCTGCACGGAAAGATTTTCCACCAGGTAATCTTTGGCGTCACCGATCAGATTTTCCTGCAACGTGATGGTGTCGTACGTCTCGGGGTCCATGAAATGGTACCCGTTGCGGTCCTTGTAACTGAATTCGAGCTGTTTTCGCTCGATCTCCACCAGTTCCACCTTGTCGGTGGAACCGAAACGAACATCAGCGCTTTTGCCGGTGTTGAGGTAACGGATGATCGCCTGGACAAAGGCGCGCAAATTTCCAGGCGTGCGATGATGAACTTCGAGCACAATGGCGGCGTTGCCATTGTATTTTATGGCCATTCCTCTGCGAAGATCGTTGGCTGCGGGCATGATTGATGACGCGATTCGTTAAAGGTTACAACGTTAAAACGGTTGAATCTGAAGAATTCAACGCGGGGACGCCGAGTTTACACGCGGTCGGTCCGCATGCAACTCTGTCATCCCGAGCGGAGCGAAGGATCTCACACAAGCCATTGATCATGCTGAGACGATTTGTGTGCCCCGAAGCTTCGTCCGTGCGGTCCATCGCCGTCTGCGCGGCTCGGGATGACAAGGCAATTTAGAGCAGCTTCAATCGCGTGAGGTCCTGCGAATCAACAATGCCGACGGGCACGCTGTCATCGTCAACCACGACCAGGTCGTCGATGCGATGGCGCTCGAGCAGATTAAGGACCTCAACGGCGAGCTTGTCTTTATGCACCGTCACCGGGTTCAATGTCATCAGATCCGCAACGAGGCGTTCGCCGATCTTTGAATCGAATTGAAAATGACGCACGAAATCGCCGTGGGTAAAAATACCGAGTAATTTTTGATTTTCGTCGGTCACAACGGCAGCGCCGGCACGCACGCCAGTCATTGCTTTCAGCACGTCGCGCACGGATGTATCCGTGGAAACAATCGCCATGGCTTCGCGGGACCGCATCACCTGGTGCACACGGATAAGCATGCTGCGGCCAATCATTCCGCCGGGATGGAATTTGGCAAAATCTTCCTTATCGAAGCCGCGCGCTTCCAGTAACACCATCGCCAGCGCATCGCCGAGCGCGAGCATCACTGTGGTGCTTGACGTCGGCGCGAGGTTCAACGGGCAAGCTTCCTGTTCGATGTTCACGTCGAGAAACAGATGCGCGTTCTGCGCTAGCGTTGATTTCGGATCGCCGCAAATGGCGATGATCCGCACTTGGAAGCGGGCAATCGCCGGCAAGATCCGAACCATTTCTTCCGTCTCGCCGCTCGCGCTCAAAGCAAGCACAACGTCGCCATCGGCGACTACCCCGAGGTCGCCATGCAACGCGTTCGAGGAATCGAGCACCACGGCCGGCGATCCGGTACTGGTGAGCGTGGCCGCGATCTTCGCGCCGATGTGTCCTGATTTACCAACTCCTACCACAACCACTTTGCCCCGCGCATCGACCGTCTCCTTGATCAGTTCAACGGCGCGGGAGAAATTTTCGCCCAGACGTTCCCGCAATCGCTTGAGCTCAAAAATTTCTATATCCAGGACACGTCCGGCCTTTTCAAGGTAATCCATCGAAGTATATAATGTGGGCAGGCGTTGTGACGGGCAAGGATTTGCACGTCTGAAACGAAAGGAAAAAACATGAAAACATTAATGATCGCAATCCTGGCCGCGCTGGTTGCAACCGCTTCGGCACAAGAATTCAGGGCACCAATCGGACCGCAAAAGCCAGTGCGCGCGATGGCCACTCCGCCCCCTCTTTTACAACGGCCTGCGGTCGAGGGAGTGATTCCGCGAGGATTTAGCGATGGGCGTAACCCGTTCCAGATGCTTAATCCATGGGCGCCGGCACGCTACGGCACATGGGTAGACAGCACGTCGTTCGATCCGAACCATCCCGGAAAATGGAACGGCATTAAGCTGTTCGAAATTATCTTTTGATTTAAGATTTGGTGAGCGCACGCGCCTCGCGTGCGCTCACCCAGAGAGATCCGTGGGGGCCCGTGATATCGCGCCTTTATTGTCCGTAACTCACGACTTGCGCCGCTGGCTTGTGCACCTCTAGTTGGGCGCTCACTTTTTGGATTTGTGTTGCCTGCTCTTTCAGTTGAGCCGTGAGAACTTGTATCTGTTTCGTTTGCTGCGCGACCGTTGCTTGCAACTCTTCAAGTTTGCCATTGAGTGCAGTGTCTGGTTTGGCGCTTTGGGGAGAGAGGCGCTGGGCCGGTTGCGTAAAAAATCCGCCCGGGTCGGCTCCATTGACGGTGGTCGTGCCTAATCTTCCATCGGAATCGATGAAGACGAAGGCCGCTGTCCCTGCGGAAACCGGCGCACCGAAGATGTTCTCGATAAAGCACCTGTCGCTTACCTCGCCAAAAACACTGTGGACGCCAGACAGATGGCCAACGATGACATTGTTGTTTGCGACGGTGATACCATCCCCGGCGTGTCTGCCTACGCACACGTGGTCGCTGGTGGTTTGGCTGTTCGAGAGCGCTAAATTACCGATGGCTGTGTTGTTGTTTCCGCTGGTGTTCAATTCCATGGGACGAACACCGTAGGCCGCGTTGTTAATTCCATCCACATTGTTCAACAGAGTGTGAAAACCGGTGGCCGTGTTGGCGCTGCCGGTGCTATTGTTAAACATTGCGAACGATCCAACGGCCGTGTTACTCCCGGTGGTGTTGCTCAAAAGTGCTCCGGCGCCCACGGCCGTATTTTCGCTGGCGTTGTTAAGCAGGAGCGTCCCGGCGCCAACGCCTGTGTTGAAGTTGGCGTCGCTATTGCTCAGAAGTGAATCGAAACCAAATGCCGAATTGTAGAGACCGGTGGTGATACTCAGAAGAGCATTTGTCCCATCCGCCGTGTTGCTTAAGGGCTTCGCACCTGGATCTGGTGTGTCTGTGGCGCTTTGCAGTTGTTGGCAAAGCCCAAAGCAGACAAGCGCGGACAGGACTGCCGCAAATATGATTCTTCGACTTTTCATAATTTAGTTTCCTTTCATGGTTTTTGGCCTTTCCTGAAGTCTCCCTGCCGCGCCGCCTGCTCCCGAAACACTCCCTGCTCGCGAAAGCTCGCCACGGGAAGAGTCCGTCCGACTCGTGGACTTTCGGAGTTCAGAGGAACCCCGCACTCGCGGGGGCAAAGGCGACACCATAACGTCTCATTTGTGGCCGTTTGTTCATTTCCTTCGCAGGCGTTGTGTCAGAAATCCCGACAAGCTGTCAAGGAGAAAAGCTTAGAAAGCCCAACCGTCCGAAATGCGATCGTGCTAATAAACCGCAGAGGGAAACCGGCACTGCAGCTTATGATGTTTGTCCCGGTTTGCTCCAGCGTTGCAGGCACTGTCTCTTATACACATCTGACGCTGCC
>JBKPLM010000283.1:0-8670 GCA_046731655.1 Verrucomicrobiota bacterium
AACCGAAACTGACTCTGAAGCAACGCTTGGCGCGTGCAAGGAAACTGGAGGCATTGGATGCAGGGAAACCTGTTTTTGAGGTCTCGCGAGAAAGAGCGCTGGAATCTCAGCCACAGACTCGGGCCACTCCCTCGGCAGTAATTAGTGGCTCTGTTGGCCGGTGGGAAAAAAACGCGCGCAATCTCCCAGCCGATGTGGAAACTGTGCAACGCCTTTTGGAAACGGCGGCGCAAAAACTACAAGCCCCTCAGCTGGACCCCAAGGGCATTGATGGAAAAATTGCGCAACCGCCCCGGAAATCGAACACGGTTGCTGCCATCGAAGCCTTTCAGAGCCGTTCCAATATTTCGATTGATGGACTGATTGAGCCCGAGAGTCAGACGTGGCAGGCACTCCTGCAAGCTGCAGACTCGTCCCATCCATTCTGGAATGATGATTTTCCGCAGACGTACATACAGCAAATTTCGGTGAGCTTGGACGATCCTGATCATTCGCTCACTCTTACCTGGACAGGGCCGAAGGCTGATAGTCAGGAGACAGGGCCGTTCAGGACGTCACCTGGTGCAGGATTAAAAGGTCTCAATTGCGATGATGATGCCACAAGTCGGCGGTCGGGGTCCAAATGTACTCCGAAAGGAACGCATCCAGTGCAAGGCTTCCAACGAAGGCTTAACAGCGATTCTCGCGCTACGTACGTTACGTGGTTTGTGCAACGCCGAGGCATTGCGCTTCATTATTTCCCAATTGTGCCCGAGTACGCAGCTTCCCACGGCTGTGTACGCATTGAGTCGGTAGATGTGGCGCGACTTATTCAAGACAACTCAATTGTGGACGACACCCAAGTGCTGGTGAGCGGAACTTGGACGAAGCCACGGAAGCAATGGGACTAAATGCCTCCTCCGCTACGTTACGGCGCAGGGATCATTCCCGGGAAGTCGCCTGCAAACACTGACGCGAGCCCAGGGATCTTTCCGCGATTTGTTGCGCCCGGCAAAACCGCTCCCATACTGTGCCATTGACTCTACAAATTCCTGGCGCAATCCGACGAGCAAAGTCGGTGAGTACCGCCTCCTCACTTTTGACACAACATTAACATTCATTTTTCGGACAAGGGTATGTCGGTCTTTCCGTTCTCGATATTTCGCGTTAGTTGAGAGTTGATGGAACGGCCTGCTCGCCACGGCGAGTCCGTCCTTCGGCGGACAAGCGAGCCTTTAGTTGAGAGTCGTTTCGCTTTGCCCCGGTAACGCGGCGTTTTTGAAACTCGTTCGCTGCCCGCGCTCACTCGCTCCTACCCTCGTCACTTTACCTTCCATGTCGCTCATCCCATTGACTCTTTCGCTCCCGCTCTCTCGCCCTCTCGGGTTTGCCCATCTATGTCGCGGCTTCCCAGCACGCTCCGTTCGCTTCATTCAAGCGACGGGAACGACTGTCGCTGCTTCGATGCGAGGCGTCTCCGCTTTGTCGGTGATCAGCTTGCGCAGGAACGGAATCAACACGACAAGCACGATGCCGACCGCGAGGCTGCCGAGGCCAAGCTCGGTGAAGAGCTTCGCGTACCCTGCGTTGGTAGCGACAATTGTGGTGCCCGTCGGTTCGGGGATCATTCCCGAAAAGTCGCCCGCAAACAGCGACGCGAGCCCGGTCACGAGCATCCAACTGCCCATCATCACGCCTTGATATTGCTTCGGCGCGAGTTTGCCGATCATTGCGTATCCGATCGGCATAATGAGCAGCTCACCCATGCTCTGCAGCACGTAGTTCAGGAACAGCCAGATGAACGCGCTCTTGCCATCGGTCCCGGCCAGCTTGATCCCAAGCGTGAGAATGAAAAAGGCGACCGCCATCAGGAGAAGCGATGCCGCGAATTGCTGCGGGATGTCGATTTTCCACCCGCGCGCGCGCATGCGGATGAGGAGCGACGCGAGCGCCGGTCCGCCGAGCACGATGCAAACGGTGTTGATGTTCTGAATCCACTGCGGCTGAATCTTCACGGGGCCGACCATCAAATCGACGTTGTTGACCGCGAACAGCATCAGACCGTTCGGCGCCATTTGATAGAGGGACCAGAACATCAGTGAGCCGATGGTCAGAATCAGGTAGGCCGTCATGTTCCGCCGCTCGCGGCGATCCTGGTGCCGGACCGTGAGGTAGATCAGTGTGAGCGCGACCGCGGCGCAAATCATCTTGAGTATCGTTTCGGTGCTGCCGGGCCGCTGGAGCATGAACCACACGACAGGAACGAGCCCAATGAGAATGCCAATGCCGGCGAGCTGGCGCACGTGGAACTGCTTCCGCGTCGCGTCGAGTAGCGGCGTGTTGCGGTCGGCCAGCGTCTTCCACATAGACAGGGCGAGAATGATGGCGACGAAGTTCCCCACCGTCGCGAAGATGAAGAGGCTCGAGTAACTCTGGGTCGCCTGGAAATAACCGGCCGCGCTGAACCCGACGAAGAAGCCGACGTTCATGCCTGCGTAGTTCCAGAGGAAGGCGCCTTCGCGGCGCGGGTCCTCCGGGGTGAAGCGCTGCGTGAGCATCATGTTGATGCAGGTAACGTTGAGGCCGCTGCCGGTGAGGAAGAGGGCGAGACCGACGTAGAACAATGCGAGCGTGCCGGTCGCGATACACGCGCAGCCAACCACCTGCACCGCCATGCTCCCGACAAACAGTTTGCGATTCGAAAGGAAACGACCGCCCAGATAACCGCCGAACAAGTGCAGGCCGTAGTTGAATGCGCCGAACACGCCCATCAACGTGGTGGCCTCCTTTACGCCGAGATGCAGATGCTTTGTCGCGTAGAGGACCAGCGTCGAGTAGAGGACAGCGAACCCGAGCGTCGAGAAAATCTGAATGAAGAACAACGCAGCCGTTCCCTCGGGAGCCTTGGCAAAACGGCGTGTCAGAACGTTCATTCGGCCCACTCTTGTCGCTCGAAGCGCCGGGTAATGTCAAGCGGTTCGCAGGCGCGAATGGAGCGATCGGGAATCGCGACCTGTCCGGTTAAGCCGGGAGGTAACGGTCGAGTGTCGTGGGCAGCGACCGAAATACAATTTTACGGCGGAGGCCGCGAGCCTTACTGCCAGTGCGGCTCGCACCGAGTCGGTCCAAAGAAATTACCAAAAAAACGTATTGACACAGTCATGGCATTTCGAATAAACCGCTTCAGAAGACCAAAAGTTCCCGAGAACGGCCCGGAGCTCCACTCGTTAACCTCCTCTCCTTCCCTCCCGGGGCAACGAAGCTCCACCTATGAAAACGAACTCCACTTCTCAATCTGCCTTTTTTAATCTACGCGTCCTAGTTGCTTCTCTCCTTTGTCTGACCGGCGTCTTTGTGGCGCTTGGCGCAACGAGTATTAATTCAAATCCGTCCAAGGCCCAAATTAATACGCAGGCGCAACATGGATCAGCCGCGACCGCTGCAGCGAACCAGCCTGATGGACCGGCGATTATGCCGCTGGTGGGGCCGGTCATTCTAAATAGAGATTTGCGCGATCTTCCCTACATCGCGCCGAATCCAGAAGTCGAAGAGAAGCGGCTGACACGCTATCCGCACCCGGAAATTCCATCACCTGACGGGCCAAATCCCTCAGAGTTCGAGCGGTTCGAATCGTTGCTGAAGCAGATCATACCACCAACGCCAACGATGCCGGGCCCGATTTTGACTTTTGATGGCATGAATTCCGCCCAAAGCGGGTGTCTCTGTTTGCCGCCTGATACCGATGGTGATGTCGGCCCGAACCATTACGTGCAATCCGTTAACAGCTCGATCAAAATTTTCGATAAAAATGGCAATCCGCTGAATGGCCCCAACAGGACCACGTACAACTCTTTCTTCCTAACCCTCGCAGGCACGCCTTGTTCGGGCTTCAACAACGGCGACGGGTTTGTTTTCTACGATCACGTCGCTAATCGCTGGGTGGTTAGCGATTTTGCTTTCCCCGGTTCGCTTCCCGGCGCAGGACCGTTCTACCAGTGCATCGGCGTTTCCCAAACCGGCGACCCGGTCAGCGGTGGCTGGTTCCTTTATGCCATCCAGCATGATCCGGCAAACCCGACGTGGATCGGCGATTACCCAAAGTTCGCCTTGTGGCCCAACGCGTACTATCTCACCGTCAACCTGTTCGATGGTGTCACTCTTGGCTTCCAGGGCGTACGCGCGTTCGCGCTTGATCGCGCCTCGATGCTCGTTGGTGGTCCTGCCAACACGATCGCGTTCAACATCACTCCGGCTGGTTTGGGGGATTCGTATAGTCTGGTTCCTGCCAGTTTTCGGACCGGCAATCCGCCACCCGCGGGTAGAGATGAATTTCTGTTGTCTGTCGATAGCCCGGCTACCGGCGGTGTGACCCTCACTCAAGTTCACGGCTGGAAGTTTCACGTCGATTTTGCCGTTCCTGGAAATTCCACTCTCGGAATCGGTACCAATCACAGCCCAAACGCCAACGTCACGGTCAATGGTTTCGTTGATGCGTTTACCAATTCCGGTACTCTGCTCGTTCCACAGAATGGGACCCCACAAAAACTGGATACATTGGGCGACAAAATCATGACGCCCGTCGTCTATCAGAACCGCTCAGGCGCGGAATCGCTTTGGGCCAGCCAGACGGTACTCCTGAATTACCCCAATGGGCCCACCGCTGTTCGCTGGTATCAATTTAATGTGACTGGCGGGAATTTTCCAGCCACACCGGTGCAGCAACAAAGCTGGAACAACGGCAACGATGGTCTATGGCGCTGGATGCCCAGCATCGCCGTGGATCAAAACGGGAACATGGCCATCGGTTATTCCACCTCCAGCACGACCCAGGAACCTTCCATCCGCTATGCCGGCAGGTTGGCTTCAGATCCACTGAATAATCTCGGCCAGGGCGAAGCCATCATGACCGCCGGCGGCGGTCATCAGACCCATTCCAGCGGACGCTGGGGAGATTACAGCATGACGACCATCGATCCCGCCGATAATCTCACTTTCTGGCACACCAACGAATATTATCCTGTCACTAGCAGCGCTAACTGGTTTACGCGCATCGGCAAGTTCCAGTTTCCGATCAGCACGCCCACACCAACACCGACGGCGACAGCCACACCGACGGCTACACCAACAGCGACGGTAACCCCGACACCTACGCCTACACCAGCACCAACGCCCGCTGCTCCCAATGCATTAAAGGCGACTAATGTGACTGTCAGCAGTTTCACTGCGAACTGGACAGGTGTAAACGGTGCGACCGGTTACCGATTGGATGTATCGACGAACAGTTCGTTTACTACTTTCGTCCCGGGGTATCAGAACTTGGATGTCGGCAACACGACTAGCCACAATGTTACCGGCCTGAGTGCGAACACGTTTTATTACTACCGGTTACGAGCTTATAATGGAAGTGGCATCAGTCCCAATTCCAACGTTGTCAGGGTAAAGACCAAACCGCGCTGAAGTGATAGCGCAGGTCGGGTTGGAGGTGGGCTTAACGGGCAACGCGACTGCAAAAGCAGCGCAACGCCTTTGCGTAAAACTGGGGTTACCGTGCTCTGCGCTCACCGCTATCCGCGCGGTGTGGCCGGCGATGTCGCTCATCTCGGTCGCTCCACTTGGAAAGCCGGCCTCTTTCCAATTGAGTGAAGAATGATCTGATGCTCAACGGTGAAAAGCCGCTCCGGACGAATAAAGCCCTACTGAGGAGTTGTCCGCTTTCACAATCGGTCTTATCCAGCGGAACAAAGAAAGCATCGTAATGCGTATCCTGTTTGTGCATAAGAAGCGCATTGCTATAACGTTTCCGCCATTGTCATGGATCCGGCTACGTTTTTGACCGAGCTGAAGCGACGCAAGGTTTACAGAGTGGCCGTCGCATACGCGATCGTGGCATGGCTGCTGATCCAGGCCGCTTCAATTCTCTTCCCGACTTTCGAAGCGCCTCCATGGGTGATGAAGGTATTTGTCACTGCAGTCATTCTGGGTTTTCCAGTCGCGCTAATTCTGGCGTGGGCGTTCGAGCTCACACCGGAAGGAATTAAGCGCGCGGACGAAGTACCGCCACAGGAATCGAAGACGGCTAAAGCCGGCCCGAAATGGACTGCGATCATTGTTGCCGCCGCTGTGGTCGCCGCTGCGTTGCTTGCGTTTCAATTTGCGCGAACACGATCATCAACGACTGCCGAATTGCCAAAGCAAACCGTGCCAACGGCGACAAGCATGGACAAATCAGTTGCGGTGCTGCCGTTCGAGAACCTTAGCTCAGACAAGGAGAACGCGTTCTTCGCGCAGGGGATTCAGGATGAAATTATCACCACGCTATCGAAGATCAGCGGGCTGCGCGTGATCTCGCGAACTTCGACCGCCCATTACGAAAGCACTCCGCAAAATCTCTCCGAGATCGCGCGGCAACTGCGGGTGAGCAATGTGCTCGAAGGCAGCGTCCAGAAGGCAGGCGATCAGGTGCACATCAACGTTCAGCTGATCCAGGCTGACAACGACGCGCATCTTTGGGCGCAAAGTTACAACCGGCAGTTGACCGACATTTTCGGAGTGGAAGCCGAAGTCGCGAAAAGTATTGCTGACTCGCTGCAGGCCACGCTTTCACCGCAGGAAAAAGCGCGCGTCGAAACCAAACCCACAACCAATCCTGACGCGTACGTGCTCTACCTGCGTGCCCGCGATTATCAAACACGACCCGATAACTTGCTGCAGGATTTCAAATCGGCTGCACAGCTTTACAAACAAGCGATCGCACTCGACCCGAACTTCGCTCCCGCTCACGCACGACTCTCGGCCGTCATGAGCCAGATCTATCATTGGTTCGAACCGACCGAAGAGATCAAACAGGCTGCCCGTCGCGAAGCAGACGAATCGCTTCGACTGCAGCCTGATCTGGGCGAAGGACATCTCGCGTTTGGGCTCTACTTTTACTACGAAGAAGGCAATTACCAGGAAGCTCTGCGCGAATTGAACCAGGCAGCGAAGACTCTTCCGAATGATGGCGATGTCGGTCTCTACATTGCTGCGGTGCAACGGCGGCAGGGAGACTTGACCCAGGCTATTGCCGCCTATCAAAAAGCTGAAGCAATCGATCCGCGCAATTCGGTGACGCTGTACGATGCCGCGCAGACCTATTTCGGAATTCGCGACTGGCCAAATGCCGTTAAGGGAATGGATCGCGTCCTCGCGCTCGCGCCGGATTCGCTCAATGTCAAAATACAACGCGCCTACATGGAGTTTTTCTGGAAAGGCGGCACGGCGCCAATTAAAGCCGTTCTGGAAAGCTTCGCGCCAAATCTCGATCCCGACGGGGTTGTCACCTTCAGCCGCTGGGACGTGGCGCTCATGGATCGGGATCCGGAGGCGGCCGAACGCGCGCTGACATCAGCTCGCCTGCAGAACTTTGTCGCGCCCACCGGAGTGCCTTTGCCAAAAAGCTATCTCGCGGGGTGTGTTGCGGTCGTGCGTAAGGATGCGGTGCGAGCGCAGCAGGAGTTCGAAACAGCGCGGCCGATATTGGAACAAGTTGTGATGAAAAGTCCGCAAGACGGCATTCGCCATGCGCAGCTTGGTTTTCTTTACGCGTTGATGGGACGCAAAGATGACGCGTTGCGCGAAGGCCAGCGTGGAGAGGAATTGACGTCTGTTTCTAAAGACTTAATCAATGGAGGCACAGTCCAGGGATTTCTCGCTCTCATTTATGCGCGCATCGGCGATGCCGATCACGCGATTCAACTCATCGAGCGGCTTCTAATCACACCGTTCGCGGTTGATTACTGCGACGACAGCATCACACTTTCAGACCTGCGCCAGCGTTGGGAATGGGATCCGTTGCGGAACGATCCGCGGTTTCAAAAGATCTTGGCGTCGCCTGAACCAAAGACGGTTTACAAATGACCAATACGTGCTCGATGAAACGCTCGCAGTTTTCTTTGTTCACAGCATTCAGTTTTTGTTTAACTTTTATGGGATCAAAGCGTGCGCAGCAATCTCCGGCAGAACGGGTGGCTGAAATTCAGGCTGCCTTGCTTTCGAATCAATCGGCACTTGCTTTTACTTGCGCGCATTTGAATCGCCCATGATTAACTTCCAGCTACCGTCGGATTGGCGGCGTAATGCGGGAGCATTTTTCCACATCGTTTTCATAGTGCGCATCGAATCCTAGGTGACCGCGCGACGAAGAACTTCCGGGGACACATTCGCACCCGTGACCAAAAGCACAATCTTGGCATCGGCGTAATCGGATGGATTCTGAAGGAACGCCGCCGTCGCCGCTGCACCGGAGGCTTCGGTAACTACATGCTCGTCGAGCAGAAGAATGCGGATTGCGTCGAGTAGTTCCTGCTCCGAAACCAAACGCACTTCATTCACCAATTCGCGGATGGCGATCACATTTGTTTCGAGCGGATGGAGCGAGGCTAACCCATCAGCAATCGTGTCGCATTCATCGGTGCAGACCACTCCTCCTTGCTGCCATGATCGCACGTAGGCGGGCGCCTGTTCCGCCTGAACACCGATGATGCGAACGCCCGAACGACGACGCTTCGCTTCAGCGGCCACACCGCGGATCAGCGCGGTGTCGCCCATCGGTACAAAAATGACGTCAGGCGCTGGTATCTCGTCCAGGATTTCACTGGCGATCGTGGCGGTGCCCGCCGGAACGAGCGGATCGCTCGCATCGTCGAGAAAATA
>JBKPLM010000284.1:0-4263 GCA_046731655.1 Verrucomicrobiota bacterium
TCTTGATCGTGCCCGAATAACCTTTCGGCAGCGGCGCGATATCAGCAATTAACCGCGTCTTCTTTAGGTTACGGCCCTTTTCATCGGCGAAGATGCAATCGTCAGCGAGATATTTTTGCCAGGGCTCCGTATTCCCTGGTACTACCGCGTCGAAAAGTTTCTGGGTGCGCCGAACAAGTTCCTCCTGCGTTATGGCAACAGGATCTCCGCAAATTGCCCGTAGCGGGATAAAGAAAAAGAGGATCAAAGGAAAAACCAGAATCAGCGGCCGAATCTTCATTCTGGGTAACTTGTCCATTTGCTCAACGACAACCAACAGAAATGTGGAGCCCCTGTTTCTGCCGGTCATCCTGAGGCGGTGCGAAGTCGAAGGATGACCGCCTTTAGAAATTCGAATGCGCAGGCATGTTCGCTCAGCCGCTACAGCACATCATCCAGACAGCTGAGCAGATGTGTTACGGTTTCTTCGGTTTCATCACCCATGTTGGAAAGACGAAAGGTTTTCCCTCGAATCCTGCCGTAACCGGGATCGATCACCAGATGATGTTTTTCACGAAGCTTTCTCACCAGGTCCAAAACGTCTATCCCCTTGTTGTTGTTCACGCAGGTGAGCGTTTTTGAGTGAAAATCTTCCTCAGCGAAGAATTCGAAGCCTGCGCGGCGGACCCAATCATGCACGAGGGCATTGGTACGCACATGACGAGCAAAGCGCGTGTCGAGACCTTCGTCGAAAATTTCGCCCAGCTTTGATTGCAGCGCGTGCATGTGTGCAATGCTGGGCGTGCTCGGCGTCATCCATTCTGCTTGCTGCTTTTTGAACTCGAGAAAATCAAAGTAAAAGCCACGGTTCGGGATTTTTTCTGCGCGAGCGAATGCTTTCTCCGAAACAGAGAACAATGAAAAACCTGGCGGTAAGGCCAACGCCTTTTGCGCACCCGTAAGCATGACGTCGATGCCGAGCGCGTCCATGTCGATCTTGACTCCCGAGAATGAGGAAACGGTATCGAGAACGAGCGCCACGTCAGGATACTTGGCGAGCGTACAGCAAATTTCCGGGAGAGGATTCATCACGCCTGTTGAAGTCTCGTTGTGGATGAGAGTGACAGTGTCGAATTTTCCCGTCGCCAATTGCCTATCGATCGCCCTCTGATCGATATGGTTTCCCCAATCGACCCGGAGCGGTTCAGCGTTTTTTCCGCAGCGTTTTGCCACATCGAACCATTTGTCCGAAAACGCACCGCACATGCAGCAGAGCACGCCACGATCGACCAGATTTCGGATGGACGCTTCCATTACACCCCATGCCGAAGACGTGGAAAGGAACACCGGCTGCTTTGTCCCGAATAATGTCTGAAGACCTGGGTGAATTGCGCCGTAAAGATTCTTAAAATCTTCGCCGCGATGCCCGATCATCGGACGCGAAAATGCAGCCCAGGTTTTTTCTGATACTTCAACGGGGCCGGGAATGAAAAGTTTGTCGTGCGGAACCACGGCACAAAACGTCCAACGTCCAACCCGCCTTAGCAAGCTTCCGCGCGGCAGGCGATCAATGTCCAATATTAACTCTAGCGGATGACTTGCGTGCGGATCACGTGCGATGTACGCGTGACGCGTGTTTCACCGATTCATTTTTTTCTTCCTTGTGGCAAGCGGAATTGTGACTCGCGCTGAATCGGCGGACTATTTCGTTTATGTCAGCAATGAACGGTCTGGCGATATCAGCGCGATCGATGGCGCGACGGACGCGGTCGTCGCGACTTTTAAGGCAGGCAAAAGGCCCCGTGGGATTCACGCAGCTCCAGATGGGAAGCGACTCTTTGTGACATTGAGCGGTTCACCGCGAATGGCGCCCGGTCTCGATCAAGTTCGCGCGCCTGCGGACAAAACTGCCGACGGGCTTGGTGTAATCGATCCAGTCGAGCACAGGTTAGTTGATCGGTGGCATGTCGGATCGGACCCCGAGCAATTCGCAATAAGCAAGGATGGAAAATTCGCTTTTATCGCGAATGAAGACGATGCGAGCGCTTTGATTGTCGAGCTCGGCTCCGGGCAATCTCGCGGCAAAGTGAAAGTCTCGGACGAGCCGGAAGGTGTCGGTGTCAACCCGCAGAACGGCGAAGTCTATGTCACCTGCGAAGAGAAAGGCGAAGTGTTCGCAATTGATCCTGGGCAACAGCGCGTAGTCGCAAAGATCGAGACAGGTGGACGACCGCGATCGATTGCATTTCTTCCGGATGGCTCGCGCACATACGTCGCTTGCGAGAATGGCGGCTACGTTGCCGTTATCGACGCAGCGTCCCACAAATTGTTGTCAAAAATTCAATTGCCAACAGGCTCCCTGCCTATGGGCTCTGCAATGGCGAAGGATGGGAAAGAGCTTTATGTATCAACAGGACGTGCAAACTCTGTTGCCGTTATCGATACTGCGAAAAACGCATTCGTAACGACAATTTCCGTCGGAAATCGCGTCTGGGGGATCGCGCTCGACCCCAGCGGATCGAAGCTCTACACGGCGAACGGCGCATCGAACGATGTCTCGGTTGTTGATGTAAAATCGCGCAAAGAACTGCGTCGCATCAAAGTCGGCGACGGCCCGTGGGGTGTCGCGACTATTTCCAAATAAGACGGGCCGACTGGCAAGACGTCGCTCCTGGACGATTTACCCGCCTGCGTAATTCGGATATCGTTCGTGTAGCTCGCGCGACAGGCGATCTGCTTCCTCGGTTTTGCCTGCCTGTCGATACGCCAGTGACGCCTTGTTCAGAGCACGCGGAGTAATTGCCGGGTCATCATAAAGTAAAGCGACTCCTTGAAACGCTTTGCCGGCGTCATCGAAATTTCCGCGCTCCAGTTGGACTTCGCCTGCCAGCAAGCGCGCTTCTGCGTTTACGCGTCCCTCCGGTTGCAGTGCCATGATCTCTTCGGCAATCTTCTGAGCCTCGTCCGGTTTATGGGAGCTGATTTTCACCGCGCCGAGCGCGAGCAAAACCTTCGCCTTTCCCGCCGGGTCTTTCGCTGTCTGCAGATATTTACCGAACGCGTCCTCGGCTTCAGGCAGGTTCTTCAGCTTGGTAGCCGTGTCTCCGAGATAAAACAGGAAATCAGGCTTAACGCTGCCAGGATTATCGATTTTGCGAAGCGCGCTCAGGTATTTTTCCGCGGCCTGGAAATTCTTCTCGTTATAATATCCAATTCCGAGCCACTCCAGAACCTCCGGTGGTACATTCGTATTCGGGCTATTGGCCATGAAACTGTTCACCTCTTTGGTGAGCGCAGCCCGATCCTTCAAATAAAACTGAGATAGCATGATCCGGAGCGACGCGAGGTTGTAATATTGCTCCTTGTTGAGTTGGCGGGCTGCGTTAAGCGCCGTCAGCGCCGTCTTGTAATCCTTGGACTCAAAGGCAGCCTTGCCGATGTAATACTGCGCCTGCGCTGCAACGGGACTCTTGGGAAATTCTCTCAAAAGCTGTCGGAAAGTTTCCATCATGCCCTTTGTGTTTTCCTGTTGTCCGAGGATCAAGGCCTTTAACTGCAAAGCTGCTTCCCGTTCATGTGCCTTGGGATACTTGGTGAGGATCGTGTTTAAATCCGCGACCGCGGCAGCGTAGTTCTTGTCCTGTTCGTAAGCCAGAGCCCGTTGAGCCAGGGCGGCTGGCACCTGCGGATCATCCGGAAACGTCTGCACGTAATAGGTGAAAGCTTCGATTACACCGGGAATGTTTTTCGCCTGCGCGTGACATAAGCCCAATTTGTAAGCCGCTTCGGCACGCAACTTCGCAGACAGCTGAGAAGCGCGCAGTTCCTCGTAAATCGGCACTGCCTCCGCGCAATTCTGCTGTTTATAAAGCGCTTCGGCCTTTAACAGTTTCGCCTGATCAGCGCGTTCACTGGTAGGATTCGTTGCAAGAAATTCGTCTACGGCGGCGATGAGCTCTGACGGATTGGAGTTGTATACGTTAATGAGCCGCTGATAGGCAGCATCCTTCGCTTCGTCCCGGTCCGGATACTTCGTGATAATCTGGCTATACAGCGCTTCAGCGTCCTTCGAGTGACCAAGTTGCCGCGCACTGTTTGCTGCGAGCAACAATACCTCGGCCTGGGCGGCCTCCGGCAGGTTCCCCTGCTCTTTTTTGTACTCCGCGAGCAACTGCGCGTATTGGCCGGTTTGATATTGCAAACGGCGCAGACCAACCTGCGCGATCGCCCGGAATTTTCCGGCTTCGGGGAGGGCGCGGCCTTTGCGCAATAATGCATCGGCTC
>JBKPLM010000285.1:0-13592 GCA_046731655.1 Verrucomicrobiota bacterium
CCCGACGGTCGTCCACTGTTTCCGGAGGGGATAAAACCAGATTTGCCTGTCGAAATGTCGATGGCCGATAAGCGGCAGATTTTCCAACTCAGCGGCGAAAAAGGAATGGCGCCGTTTGTTTACGAAGGCGGCCGGCCACACATGAATGAGGCAGCGCTGTTAGCGGGGACCAATCCCGAGGTTGAAGCAGCAGAGGCGGCGCAGCAACGCCGCGGCCACGCACCGGAAAAGCCACCAGCCCACGATCCCGTGTTGCAGCGCGCATTGGATGTAGTCACCTCGCTCGAGGTTTACCAAAAGCGATAGTGAACCGCGCGGTCGACGATGTGGTTGTCCTTTAGTTCTGCGATTTGATGCCGAGCCTTGTTCTCGCTAGGCAATCCGTAGTCGTTCTGAGTTGAGAGATTTTTCGATTTCGCTCAGAATGGCAAAGAAGTGACACCGCTCGAAGAACGCATCGGCTACAAATTCCGGAACTCACTTTTACTGGCAGAGGCGCTCACGCATCCCAGCCTCGGCCATGAGGCGCAACGTTATCATTTTGATTATCAGCGCTTGGAATTTCTCGGCGACGCCGTGCTCCAGCTTGTTATTACGGAGTATCTGTTTCGCCATTTTGGAGCCGAAGCCGAAGGACAACTAACGAAACTACGTTCCCGGCTGGTCTCTCGCGAAGCGTTGCGGGCGCATGCTGCCACGCTCGACCTGGGGCGTTACATTTTGATGGGACGCGGCGAAGAAACCAGTGGCGGTCGGGCACGCACGTCCACATTGGCCGATGCGTTTGAAGCGCTCATCGGGGCCATTTACCTCGACGGCGGTCTCGAAGCAGCGAAAGAGTTTATTTTGACACAGACCCGCGGTGATCTCGAGCAACTGGCGGAGACACCGGTGGACATCAATCCCAAAGGCCAGCTTCAGGAGCTGTTGCAAAGCATCTCGCCGCGCAGTCCGGTTTATGAATTAGTTTCACAAAGCGGTCCGGAGCATGAGAAGACGTTTGTCTCACAGGTTGTTTGGGAGGGAATTGTTCTTGGCCAGGGCAGCGGCCGCAGCAAAAAACAGGCGGAAACTGTCGCTGCACTTGAAGCGATGCAGTTAAAACGCTGGGAGAAAGAGAACCGCGATAGCGCCTAAAGTTGCCATGTTTGGGAGGGACGGATCGCCGACCCGTCCCTTCAGCGTTCGGCGCGCCGGGCCGTTTCGACGAGCTCAAGGTCCCGAGCCTGTCGAGGGACGGTTGCGCCCTACCAATCATATCGAATGATGAAGCGCGTGAAGGTTGCCCCATTGGAGATGGTTGCTGATTGATTCGGTCACAAACTTCTTGGCCCGTCTGATCGCCTCTTCGAGCGACAGGCCTGAGGCAAGACCGGCCGCGATCGCCGCCGAATAAGTGCAGCCGGTGCCATGAGTCGCGACCCCGAAAACTTTCGGAGCTGAAAACTCGACAACTTTCCCATCGGCAAACAGCATATCGACAGCATAGTCACCGGCCAGATGGCCGCCCTTAAGGAGAATCCGAGTTCCGAATTTTTTCTCTAACTCTTTTCCTGCAACACCCATCGATTCCCTATCTTTAATTTTTATTCCAAGTAACCACTGTGCTTCATCAAGATTTGGCGTAATCAAGCTCCCGAGTGGGAACAATTCCTTCTCATAAGTCTCGATAGCCGCGGATTCGAGGAGAGGATCGCCGCTCGTTGCGACAAACACAGGATCGATCACCAGCGGGATCCGCGGTGCAAACGTTTTGTCTATGTCCCGTATCGCGTTCGCTACAGCGGAAATGATTTCCGCGGAGCAAAGCAGACCAGTCTTGATCGCAGCGATCGGAAAACTCTTTGCGAGCACTTCGATTTGCTCACGAACGATTTTCACGCTGACCGGCTCAATCCGCGAAACTTTTCCGGGAATCTCCGCGACAACGCAGGTCACGGCGGTCAATCCATACACGCCCAGTGCGAAAAATGTTTTTAGGTCAGCCTGAATACCAGCGCCTGCGCTGCTGTCAGAACCCGCGATGCTCAGCGCGACGGGGGGATGGCTGATTGTCGATTGCTGATCGTTGATAGCCTGCGATGCGCGCGTTCTCGACCGTTTCAACGTTTCAACGCTTCAACGATTTAACCGTTCTGTTCACGCTCCGTCGTTGCCGATTGCTTCAACCGGACAGCCTTCCATCGCTTCTTTGCAGAGCCCTTCTTCTTCCGGCGTCTCCGGTTGCTTATAGACATAGGAATGGCCACCATCGTCGTTGCGTTTGAAATTGGCAGGCGCGGTTTCGCGGCACAAATCGCAATCGATGCATTGATCATCGACGTAGAATTTGCCAGGACCGTTTTCGGCGTATTTGTTTGCGGCATCGGCCATGGTTTTTTCCGTAAAGTGAAGTGGAACGCTAGAAAGAAACGCTCGCAGTGCAAAACAATTTGCGCCCTAGGCGGGTCGCACGCAACCACCAGATGCTGCTGACACGTTAAGAGGTAACGGATCAATAACTTCCGATGAAAAAGGAAACCGTCAGGACTGTGCGCGCTTTTGTCATTGAGCTCGTAATCTACGCGCTTCTTGTCATCGCCTACTTTTTCCTGGTGCTCCATTTGCTGGGACAATGGCTGTACGAGCTCGAAGTTCATCATCGATATACTTATGCGGCCCTGGCCATTCTATTGATCATAGGTCAGGCCGTTCTCCTTGAGAGTCTCACCACTTTTCTGATCCGCCTCCTTCGCGGCCGCTCTGAGTAAGATTATGTTCTTTCCGATCTCTGGGGCGCACATCAACCCAATCTATCTGGCGGTCGTCGGATTTCTCATTGGCATTCTTGGCGGATTCTTCGGTGTCGGTGGAAGTTTCATCGCCGGTCCCGCCCTCCGCCTCGCCGGTTTGGACTGGAATTTTGCAGTTGGCACCGATCTGGCGCACATCGTTGGAAAATCGGTGGTAGCCGTGAGACGGCACCGCGCCCTTGGAAACGTCGATCTTCGCCTGGGATTGATCATGGCAGTGGGAACAATCGGTGGCGCAGAAGTCGGCGCGCAGGCGATCCAGGCGTTGAAGCGCGCGGGCAACGTCAATTTTGTCGTAAGTATCGTTTCCATCGTCGTGTATCTGAGCATTTCGACGTTCATGCTCTGGGAAAGTCGAAAGACCTTACTATTGCCCAAAGCACGATCTCAGATCGGCGCTGTAAAAGGAGATAAGTCGAAAAACGACCATTCAGCGTTTGGTCCCGTCACGCGCGCAATTCAGCGTCTGAAGATTTGGCCGATGATTTCTCTACCAGCTTCGGGGATAAGAGCGATTTCGCTTTGGATGATTCTTTTGGTGGCATTCGTAGGCGGATTATTCAGCGGCTTTCTGGGCGGCGGCGCAGGTTACATCCGCATGCCATCAATGGTTTATGTGTTGGGAATTCCTACTCACCTCGCAGTGGGCACGGATCTTTTCGAAATCATTATCTCGGCCAGTTACGGTACCTTCAGCCACGCAGTAAAAGGGAACGTCGACATTTTGATCGCGCTGGTTATGCACACTGGCGCGGCCATCGGCGCGCAGATCGGCGCCATTTCTACGCAATATTTTGCCGGTCCGAAGATTCGGCTCGCTTTCGTCCCATTGCCGCTGATTGGCGCAGCGATTGTCATCTACACAATGATCAGCGGCCATAAATTGTAAGCGTGCGATGAAGATTTTGATTTGCAGCGACGGAATGCCGGCATCCGAAAATGCAATTGAACTGGGAGCATTAATAGCTGGCCCGTTAAAGGCTGGAATCACTCTTCTCGGCATCGCCGAAAAATCGAGCGATGAGCGCCCATTGCGCGAAACGCTTGAAAGACAGGCCCAATCTCTCCGAACCCTAAATGCGCAGCCGAGTATCGTTGTGCGCGCAGGTGAACCGGTGCGCCAGATTCTCGATGAAACATCAAACGCCAGCTACGATCTCGTTCTCGTCGGCGCGCGATGGACTGGACCAACCGGACATTACTGGCGCTCGGAAACAACATACGAAGTGATCAAAGCGATTCAGCCGCCAGTGCTGGTGGCAATCGGTGAACGCAAACAGTTGAAACGCTTCCTCGTTTGCACAGGCGGAAAAGAATTCATCGAACAAGCGGTGCAATTCACCGGCGAGATTGCTGTCGCTGTGGGGGCGTCGGTCACGCTTTTGCATGTAATGGCCGAGCCGCCTGCTATCTATGTTAATCTCGTGCAGTTGGAGGAGAACGTTGACCAGTTGCTGGAATCGAAATCGGAGCTCGGAACAAATCTGCGCCGGCAAAAAAGAGAGCTCGAGCGGCTCGGCGTTTCCGCTGAAGTGCGTCTTCGGCACGGCATTGTAATCGATCAAGTTTTTGAAGAAGTCCGCGCAGGCGACTACGATTTGGTCGTGACCGGCACCTCACAGGCGCGTGGCCTGCTTGGTCATTACATCATGGGTGATCTGACCCGCAGCATTTTAAACCGCGCGAATTGTTCCGTGCTCGTTGCGCGTGCTGGCAAACCGACAGCGACCAGAACTCTCTGGAAAGCAATCAAAGGATTATTTAGCAGAGCCTAATTAAAAGCGACGCGAGGACCGCGCGCAATCTTCCGAAGCCTCCCACAACAGGACAGCCTCGCAGCACATTTCGCACGAAGTGCTGTGGAGTGCGATGCGTCCTTGCATCGCTTTCATAGGTCATGCCTGCCTTCGCTTAATGAACACACCCGAACAACCAACTTTGCGCAGCTCGCGTGTGCGCCGGTGGCTGGGGCATCTTTGGCGTGAATGGACAATCGAAAGTCGGCGCCCAATTGCTCCCGCTTTCACCAAACCTCAGCCTTTGAAATGGAATGAAGCCCAAGTAACGGCAGCCTGGATCGGCCATGCGACGGTGCTTATTAATTTCTTCGGCATCAACATTCTCACTGACCCGGTGCTCTTTTCGCGTATCGGGATTCGGCTGCCGGGATTTACTATTGGTCCAAAGCGGTTGACTGCGCCAGCTCTCAAATTCCACGAGCTACCCAGGATCGACATTGTCCTTCTGTCGCACGCCCACTTTGATCATTTCGATCTGCGAACGCTCCACCGGTTAGATGGAACGACCAGCGTAATCACTGCTCCGAACACGGCAGACTTGCTACGATGGACACGGCTCCGGGATATCACGGAGCTTCGGTGGGGCGAGCAGAAATGTCTCAACACCTCTGCCGGAGCTATCACTATCAGCGCGTTTCAAGTGAAACATTGGGGCGCACGAACGCAGCGAGACATCCACCGAGGTTATAATGGCTATTTAATCGAGTCCCGCAGTCGCGGGGGACGGCGCATTCTTTTCGGCGGCGACACCGCGATGACGAACAGCTTCGCAAAACTGCAACAGTATGGAGAAATCGATCTCGCGATCATGTCAATTGGCGCCTATAACCCCTGGATCCATTCGCATTGCACACCCGAGCAGGCAGTGGCGATGGCAACGGCTGCCGGCGCACAATTTATCATGCCCGTGCATCATCAAACGTTCCGGCTCAGCTTCGAGCCTTTGCGAGAGCCGATCGAGCGCTTCCAAGTCGCGCTCGGTGAAACTCCCGAACGCATCGCATTGCGCGAGATTGGCGAGACGTTCGTGCTGCCGTGACGCTTTAACAATCTCGATCATGAGCAAACAGCATGAGCAAGAATAACGCTCGCCTTGCCGCAGCCCTGCCACGGTGCAATGTTTGGCCGCTCGTGCCGACGTAGCTCAGCTGGTAGAGCAGCGGTTTCGTAAACCGCAGGTCACGGGTTCGAATCCCGTCGTCGGCTCACTTCTTCAAGAAGCATTTCACGAATGAGAATCACCGAGAATTCCGTCTCGATCATTATCCCAACCTTGAACGAGGAGCAAAATATCGTGCCGCTGGTTTCGGAAATTACCGCGTGCGCTTTTCCTTTCCGGGAAATTTTGTTTGTTGACGATCATTCTACTGACGCAACTCGCGACAAGATCCGCGCTCTCGCGGTTAACCACCCGATCCGCTTGATCGAGCAGGATGGCGCAGGTGCCGGATTGGCGACTGCGATCATGTTGGGCGCGCGCGCTGCACACGGAGAAATTCTTCTTGTGATGGACGCGGACCTGAGTCATCCGCCTGATCGGATCAAAGATTTGGTGACGCCGCTGTTTGCCGGCACTGCAGACCTTGTGGTCGGGAGCCGCTATGTGAACGGCGGATCGACACCAGGCTGGCCCATATGGCGCCGGCTTGTGTCGCGGGCAGGAGCGGCACTGGCGTACCCGCTCACTGGCCTGCACGATTCAATGGGCGGCTTTTTTGCCATCAGTCGTTCTCGGTTGCTGGAACTCGCACCGCAAACTAACGGCTTCAAAATTGTTTTCGAGACAATGGTGCGCGCTCGAGGAACGCTGCGCGTGCGCGAAATTCCCATCGTCTTTCGTGAACGCGTACACGGGAAATCGAAAATGTCGTTCGGTGTTGCGCTGCGATTCTTTTTCCGTTGGCTGCGCGCGACGTTCGAGCATCTGGTTCGCGGCCGGTTTCGGCGTGAGCGGACTGCGAACCTGGCTAACGCAGCGGAGGTTTTACATCCAGAGACTCCAGGAGAGTAGCGCGGATGCATCGCGCCAGACGCGGCTTGAAGTGTCGCCCAGGACAACCACAATCACATCCCTGCCAGGACGCGTCCCGCTTGCGATCAGACATTTTCCCGCAGAATCGGTATAGCCGGTCTTCATCCCGTTGCAGTAGGGCAGCCGCCTGAGCAGCTTGTTCGTGTTTTCAAGCTCGCGTGTGCGACCGTTTGCGAAGCGAAAAACAAGCTGTGGAAGACAAACGATCGACCGGATTGTTGGATTCGCGTAAGCAGCGCGCGCGATGAGCGAGAGGTCGCGCGCGGTGGAATACTGCCCTGGCACTGGCAAACCATTCGGATTCACAAAATGCGAATGCACAGCGCCAAGTTGTTGGGCACGTCTGTTCATGACCTCCGCAAACGATTCGATGCTGCCGGCATTATCCCGGGCCAGACATCGGGCGACGTCATTAGGACTTTTCACCAGCAAAGCGCGCAGAAGATCGATCCGCTGATAGGTGTCGCCTGCTTTGATGTTCAACTTCACAGGCTCAGCCATTGTATCCGTTGGTTGCACTGTAACCTGTCGATCAAGAAAACCGCTCTCCGCCACAATGAGCGCCGTCAGTAATTTCTGCGTGCTCGCCGGGGCCCTGAACTGATCGGGATTTTTTTCGTACAACGTTTTGCCGGTATTCGCGTCCACCACAATCACGGAAGCCGCAGTTGTCTTTGGTATTCCCTCGGGAGTGTAGTCGGTCGGCGCAGGGATTGATTCCTCTGTTTCTTTCGCCTTTGCATGCTTCCGCCGCGAGTGGGCATGAGTCGATTTCGAGCTCTTTGCTTTGCGAGCCGGAGTGGCTTCAGCGTCAGCATCCCCATCGGCTTTCGCTGTAACGGCCTTCGCTTTCCGGATCGGACCGGAGACCCCGCTGGGGCGTACGGACTCGGAGTCAGCAGCGTCCTGGCTCCATAGGGTCGGAACTGATGACAGGATGAGAACGCAAAGGAAGCAGAGCCAGTTGCGCGAGAATCTCATGGGTCGGAAATTAGCGACAAGACTTGTAACGGCGCAAGCACCCGGCCGCAAATGCCGGTGTTGTGTCTACGATTTGTGCCCCGGCTCGATCAATTCGATCTCGTAGCCTTCTGGCGCGTCGATGAATGCGATTTTACCGGTGCCCGTTGAATGCGGGCCATCGGATAACGGATGGCCTTTTGCCTCCGCGTGCTTAGCGAAACTTTCCAAATCGTCCACTTCAAATGCGAGATGCGTCAGGTCGGGGCCGACCACTATCGGCCCGCTCTCGTCAAATTTACAAATCTCAATCTCCTCATCGCCGTGTGGTGCTTTCAAGAACACGAGCTGGGATCCGCGACCGGAAGTGTGACGGCGAAGCTCCTTAAGTCCCAGCACATCCTTGTAAAACGAAACCGTTTTCTCCAAATCCTGTACGCGGTATCGCGTGTGCAGCAATTTCTTGACCATGGCTTATCTTATTATTGCGGCGCATGGATTCAAACTCTCGCTCTGGACAAAGCCGTTAAAACAGCTTGATTGCGCGTGCCGCGAAGCACCGGGCTTGGGCTCGGCGTTAATGAGAGTCGACCAACTCGGTTGCCCTAGCGGGATTCCTCGACTTCGCGTTCGGCTTCGCTCGAAATGACAGAAATGCAGTTATGAAAAAAATCGGAATTCTTTTTGGCCAGGAACACAGTTTTCCGCCGGCGTTTGTCGAGCGGGTGAATCAGAAAACAGGCGGCAAAGACATCGCCGCCGAATTTGTAAGGATCGACAAGGTGATCCAGGGGGAGCCATGCGGCTACGATGTGGTAATCGATCGCATCTCGCAGGACGTCCCGTTCTATCGAGCCTGGCTCAAAAACGCCGCTCTCACCGGCACGGCAGTCGTGAATAATCCTTTCTGGTGGAGCGCTGACGAAAAGTTTTTCAACAATGCCCTTGCGACAAAAATTGGCGTCGCCGTCCCACGCACTGTGTTGCTTCCGTCGAACCAGCCACCTCCGGACACGAATGATAAATCATTTCGTAATCTCGGATACCCGCTGGATTGGGAAGCGATTTTCAATTATGTCGGCTGGCCTGCGTTCTTCAAACCGTTCGCAGGTGGCGGCTGGAAGAATGTTTATCGGCTGCACAATTCGGAGGAATTTTATCGCGCCTATAATGAGACCAGCCAGTTGGTGATGATGTTGCAGGAGGAAGTGAAGTTTGACATGTACTTTCGCTGCTATTCGATCGATCAGCGCCACGTCCGGATCATGCCCTACGAGCCGCGGCATCCGTTTCATTTGCGGTATCAAACCGAGTGGCATGCGCCAAAGGAAATCCTGCAAAAAGTCGAAGAGGGCGTTCTGCGGTTGAATCAATTTCTCGGCTATGATCTGAACACCGTCGAATTCGCTATTCGCGATGGCGTGCCAGTCGCGATCGACTTTTGCAATCCTGCGCCCGATTGCGAAGCGGCGTGGGTGGGTCAGGCAAACTTCGAGTGGGTCGTGGAAGCAATTTCCGAAATGGCGATCCGTAAAGCGCGCGAACACGTCCCTGGCCGCGACAATTTGAGCTGGGGCAAATTTCTTCAAGCGGCGGTGACAAGGCGCTCGTTGGGCGAGTTGGTGTAAGATCGAAAAGGGACTTCGCACGGTCAGCTGAGCGAAGCGAAGGACCTCACAAAGGGTGAGATATCACGCAAGCTGATTTGTGTGGTCATAACGTCATGTGTGAGGTCCCTCGTCGTCTTTGCGACTCGGGATGACAGTGCGTCATTTTTGAGGGACATTTGGTCCCCTCTATGAGCGCGAAGGACCACACGTTTACCCTGGGCATCGAAGAGGAGTTCGCCATTATCGATCCGGAAACGCGCGAGCTGCGGTCGCATATTCACGAAATTCTCGAAGGCGGGAAGATCCTTCTCAAGGAACAGATCAAGCCCGAGATGCATCAGTCTGTCGTGGAATTGGGCACGGAGGTTTGCGATTCCATCGACTGTGCGCGCGCACACGTAATCGAGTTGCGCAGTAGACTGGCAGAACTCGCCGGTCGCAGTGGATTGAAGATTGCCTCAGTCGGCACTCATCCGTTTTCCCACTGGCGCCACCAGCACATCACTGAGGGCGAACGTTACAAGCAGATCATCGAAGACATGCAATTGCTCGCCCGGGCAAACCTGATCTTTGGATTACACGTTCACGTGGGAGTGCCTGATCGCGAGGGCGCCATCCACGTGATGAATCAAGCGCGCTATTTTTTGCCCCACATTTACGCGCTCTCGGTCAATTCGCCCTTCTGGGTGGGCGAAAATACGGGGCTGAAAGGTTATCGCCTGAAAGTGTTCGAACGTTTTCCGCGTACCGGCATCCCCGATTCGTTCGAATCGCTTTCCGAGTACGACGATTACTGCAAGCTGCTGGTGAAAACCGGTTGCATCGACAACGCGAAAAAAATCTGGTGGGACATCCGGCTGCATCCATTCTTCGATACGTTGGAGGTGCGCGTCTGCGACGCCCAGACCCGGGTAGAAGACACACTTGCGATTGCGGGTTTGATCCAGGCCGTCATCGCCAAGCTTTTCAAATTGCTCTGGCGAAACACCACCTTCCGGATTTACCGGCGTCGTCTTCTGGATGAGAACCGGTGGCGCGCGGCGCGCTACGGCATTGACGGAAAGCTAATCGACTTCGGCAGGGAAGCGGAAGTGGAAGAGCGAAGTTTGCTAAACGAGTTGCTTGAATTTGTGGCCAGCGAGGCAGACGAGCTCGGGACGCACCGAGAGATGGCGCACATCGAGCGCATCATGCGCGAGGGCACCGGCGCAGATCGGCAACTTGCCGCGTTCGAACGCACGCATGACATGAAAGCGGTGGTAGATCACATTGTCGCAGAAACGTACGAAGGCTTGAGTATCGAGACCGCGCGTCCGAGCTGATTTGGATTTCCTGAAGAAGGAGCGTTGGCTACGACGAATCATCGTCGACTCCTCGGTCAGCTCAATCTTCCTTATCCTCGCGGCTAAAGGCCAAAGTAACTGCAAGACCCAGGAGACTCACGACCGCCATCATTCCCAGGACTGCTGGGACTCCGAGCGTACCCTTTAAGATTGGCAAGACGAATACACCGAGAGTCGCTCCGATTTTGGCAATACCGGCGGCGAAACCGCTGGCGGTGGCCCGCAATTGCGTAGGAAACAGGATGGGCGCAAGCGTGAAGGTTGTGGAATTAGGTCCGGCGTTCATTAACAGGTTGAACAGAATGAATCCGGCGAACACCAATGGAATGTGTGCCGTGCCTCCGGAAGAATTCGACAGGGAAACAGCGATCATCAGCAGCAACATGCCGAAAGCCATCCCCGCGAAACCGATGGCTTGCATGCGGATGCGCCCGAATCGTGGCACGGCCCAGATTCCAAGTAGAAAACCAAAGAGTAGAAACAAGTCGATCGCAGCGCTTCCTCTGGCGTCCGCGAAGTCATGGGTGATGACACCGCCTCGCTTATTGGAAACATCAATCGCTCCCAGAATTATCGGAGTGAAAAGTCCGACGCCATAGGTGGCGATATCCATCAAAAACCAGGGAACCGCGACAAGCACGGTCCGAGCTCGATAGTCGCGGGAGAAAAGAGTCCGTCTCCCTGGAAATGTCGCCCGCGCGGCTGACTGTGCGACGCTCTGCTTTGCCGCTTCGCTGGTAAGTTGCAGCGCTGCTTCGCGCTGCTCAGGCATAAGTCGGATAAACACCTGTGCCGCTTCTGCAAATTTGCCCCGAACCATCAACCAATGCGGGCTGTCTGATTCCGACAAGCGTAACAAGAAAAACAAAAACGCGATAACGCCTTCCGTCGCTAGAAAAAGTCGCCAGGTCTGTGTGCTGTGCAGGTTTTTCAACAGCACCAGCGTAATCGCTGCCGCTAACAACATGCCCACTGATTGACAGGCAATCGTGGCTACCATCATTCGCGCACGACTGCGTTTCGGCAGTACTTCAGAAACGTAGCTAGAGCTAACGGGAAAATCGATGCCGACTCCGACTCCAACCAGAAGCTGTCCGACAAAAAGCATTGGGAACCCATTGGATAGCGCGCTGGTCGAGGCGCCCGCGGCAATAATTATCATGTCAACGAGCATCAATTTCTTTCGGCCAAGACGATCTGCTATTGGGCCGCCAAGTCCGGCGCCAAAGACAGCACCAAACACCAGGCTCGCGCCGATGAAACCGACTACGTCAGGCGTGAAATGAAAATCAGCAATGATCAGTGGCATTGCCACGCCAAGAACGAAAATCACGAAGCCATCAAGTAATGTGCCTCCAGTCGAGAGCACCCAAAGCCAACGCTGGATCGCTTTTAGCGGTGACTCATCCAGCAGTGCCGTCAGACGTTCCGATGGCGACAGGTTAGTCAATTGCTTATCGCGTTGTTGTGGCCGCCTCGCTGTGTGCAGGCGATGCTTCCGCTTTCTTCAGCCCGATTTCTCCTAGCCCGCCGCCTGATGATATTCCCGCCGAATCTCGGCCAGGTTCACAGTTGGTTTGGGCATCTGCATGTCCATGTCTTCCATCTGCCGGACAATGATCTGCGAAATAGCCAAATCGCGGAACCACTTATGGTTTGAAGGAATGATAAACCAAGGCGCGTAATCGGTGCTTGTCTTAGTAAGCACATCCTCGAAGGCCTTCGTGTAATCTCCCCAATAGTCGCGTTCCTTGTAATCCGAGTCGCTGATTTTCCACTGACGAGCCGGGTCATCCAGTCGCTTCTTGAATCGGGCAAGCTGTTCCTCTTTCGAAATGTGCAGAAAAAATTTGAGAATCGTTGTGTTGTTTTCCGTGGTGATTAGCCGTTCAAAATCGTTTATTTGATCGTAACGTTTTGACCAGACATTTTCCGGCGCCAGCCCGTGCACTCTTACTACCAACACATCTTCATAATGGGAGCGATTAAAAATCGCGACTGAGCCTTTGGCGGGCACGTGCGGGTGCACGCGCCAGAGAAAATCGTGGGCCAGATCCTCCTTGGTCGGTTGCTTGAAGTTAATAGAGACGCAACCCGATGGATTCATGCCGGTCAAAACGTGGCGTACTACGCCGTCCTTGCCAGCGGCGTCCAGTCCCTGCAGCACAATGAGAAGCGAATGCTTGTTCTCCGCATACATCCGGTATTGCAGTTGTTCCATTTTCTGCAGGTTCTCCTGAATCTCGGGCAGAGCTGACTTGTGTAACTCATGTTTACCGTGGTAACCCGGATCGAAATGTTTTAGCCGGATCTTGGATCCAGGCTCTACGATAAGTTTTTTCCGGTAGTTAGACATGTTGTTCTCCTCTTCTTGGTTTAGCGGCCTGTCTCTGGCCTGCTTGTCATGGGAACTCGAAGCGACTGGAAAAGCGACCTCTTCCACGAATGAGCCGGGTCGAGAATTCCATAAAGCCCCAGCTTCACGATGTCCTGGACGATCATCCACGCCAAGTTATAGGCCCAAACAAAACCGATGATTCTCCAGGGAAGCGACGGCACCAACAAACCCTGGCTGCACATGAACACTGCGGCAATTTGAGTTGCAACAATCGCAAAGAAGAGCTTGGCGTTTGGATAGGGTGGCTTCCATAAAGCTCCCCGAGTGCGAGTCACGAATAACAGCAAGTGACCACCGGCTACAAGCTGGAGGAACATCATGGTCTGTAGTTGTGGATGGTCAAGGTGGTGAAGCGTGTCGCCGAGGTAAAGCAAACCAAAGCTTTGAATAACTCCCAGTAGCCCCAATACTGACGAAATAACTAACACACGGCCCAGTTCCCATTTTACAGGTTGAGGCGGAACATTGGCGTTGTCGAAGGCGATGGTCATGATGGGCACATCGTCCAGAAGAGCGAGTGCGATCAGCATGATCGCGGTCAGCGGAAAGAAATGGTAGTAAATCGATGCCAGCACAACAAACACCATGATCGCGATAGTCATGGCGATGCGATATAACACATAACTCATCATCCGCTCGAAGATCCGTCTGGCTTCCG
>JBKPLM010000286.1:0-8561 GCA_046731655.1 Verrucomicrobiota bacterium
GCTAATACCCGCGCCGCGCAAAAGCCGGGCGACGCTTCCGCCATGAAAGAGATCTCTTCGGCCGAAAGCGCATTGTCCGGAGTCATGAGCCGCTTGTTTGCATTGGCAGAAGCGTACCCTAATCTCAAGGCGAACACGACAATGCTGAGTTTGATGGAAGAGCTCACGTCAACTGAAAACAGAGTCTCCTTCGCGCGCCAGGCGTATAACGATGCAGTCATGAATTACAACACGCGTCGCGAAGTCTTTCCGAGTAGCATCATCGCGAGCACGTTCAATTTTGGACCGGCCGAACTTTTCGTTATCGAAAAGCCGGAACAAAAAGAAGCGCCCAAAGTCGCGTTCTAAGTCGTTTCATAGGATCGGGTCGGGGTGGACTTCTTCGAGCGGCAGGACAAAGCCCGACGAAATACCAAGATTCTGGTATTTTATTTTTCCCTCGCTGTCCTATCGCTCATTGTCGCAGTCAACATAGCGGTCTCTCTGATCGTTACGGGCTTCACGGCTGCGAATTCCATCGATGAGCCGTCAATTGGGTGGTCCCGGGTGGAGCTGCTTTTCTGGGTCACGATCGGGACGCTCGCCGTGATTCTAATCGGGAGCATCTTCAAAAGCTTGCAACTGGCTCGCGGCGGCAGCGCGGTCGCCGAGCTGTTGGATGGAAGACTAATTAACTCCAATACGAGCGACGCCGATGAGCGCAAGCTGCTGAACGTGGTGGAAGAAATGTCGATCGCTTCCGGTGTACCCGTCCCACAGGTTTACGTCATGGATGACGAAGCTGGGATCAACGCGTTTGCGGCGGGGCATTCTGCAAGCGATGCGGCCATTAGCGTGACGCGTGGCTGTATGAAAATGCTTTCGCGCGACGAACTGCAAGGAGTGATCGGCCACGAGTTCAGTCACATTCTTAATGGCGACATGCGAGTCAATTTGCGTCTCATGGGTTTGGTTTTTGGAATTCTTTGTCTGACGGTTATCGGCCGAATACTCATCCGGACAAGAGGACGCAAGAATCCCCTGCCCTTGCTTGGCCTGGCCCTTATTATTATCGGCTGGGCTGGCGTATTCTTCGGACGATTAATTCAGGCTGCAGTTAGTCGTCAGCGCGAGATTCTGGCAGACGCCTCCGCAGTGCAGTTCACACGCAATCCATCTGGATTGGCAGGTGCACTCAAGAAGATTGGCGGCCTCACTTATGGCTCCACAGTCAATTCGCCGCATGCCGAAGAAGCCAGTCACTTGTTTTTTGCAAACGGTTTGGGTGATTCACTTTTCCCAACCCACCCTCCTTTGGTCGAACGCATTCGCGCTTTGGATCCGAGCTTTGATGGGAAATTCCCACACGTGACACCGGAACGTCCTTCTGACATATCACCTGGGCTCGGAGCAGCGCAGTTATCTCCGCCACAAATTCCCGGTCTTTCCATGGCCCAGGCGGAATGGGACAGGCTTGCGCCGCCGTTTATTTCACGACACGCTGTGATTGCAAATATCGGGCAGGCTAGGCCGCAGCATCTTCGTTACGCCATGGACTTTCAGCAAGCAATTCCACCAGCACTGGAAGCGGCAGCACGGGATCCTTTCGGGGCCGGCGCATTGGTCTGCGCATTTCTGCTCGCCAGTGACCCAGCGACGCGGCGGAAGCAACTAGACGATCTCTCTGACGTGGAAGCCGACGACATGCGTGACGAGATAATGCGAGTCTGGCCTGAGACCCAAAGCATGCCGCCGCAGGCTAGAATTCCCTTGGTCGATCTCGCGCTGCCGGCTCTCCGCCGTCTTTCGCCCCAACAATTTGAACAGTTCTGCGCAGCCACGAAAACCCTGATCGCGAGCAACACCGAAACTGATTTGTTCGTATATATGCTGCGAAAAATCGTGGTGCGGCACCTCGAAACGTATTTCTTCCCTGAGCAGAGGCGTGTTACACAATTCTACGCCTTGCGTCCCCTGGCTTCCGACTGCGGCATGCTTTTATCGGCGACGGCCTATGCTGGTCAGGAAAACGTGACTATGGCGTACACTGCATTTGGACAGGGCGCGGAATCCTTAAGCCGCGCCGCGCGCTCGGAAATCCCATGGTTGCCGCCAGACCAGTGCGATCTGTCGCAAATCGATGCAGCGCTTGCGCGTCTTAGCCAGGCCGTCCCTCAGATCAAGAAAAATGTTCTTAACGCCTGCGCGCAAACAGTTGTCGCCGACGGCGTGATCCAGGAAGGCGAAGCAGAGTTACTCCGCGCGATTGCAGATACGCTCGACTGCCCGGTACCACCATTCGTGCAACCGCATGAAGAAGCCGGCCCACCTGTCCTCGCCCAAGAGTAAACGTTGAATTCGCGTCCGGCTCGGATCGAGTGGCTCAGGCCGTGCTCGGGGTCCCTCTGAGCCTTCTTCTTCGAAACTCCATCGCGCAAAGTGCGATGATGGTAAGCAGGTCACTGATGATGTGGGTTGTCTTCACGCTCCCGAACGTGGCGGGCGTAAGAGTCGGCTCGAGCAAATCGCGCACTTGCTTCGAGACAGTGGCGGCGCCACCGCCAGAATCAAATTGTTTGATCGCTTCGATTGTGGCGAAGCGTTGCGCAGTCGTGTCTTTCATCGCATCGAGATTCTCATAGGCGAACAGGCCGAATAAAATACAGACCAGTGCCGTGGTGATTGCAGCCGGCTGTTTGCGCAGCGAGGAAAACGCGAGGACGCCGCCAACGATGATGACGTAGAGATTCCAGTATTGCTGCATCGCGTTCGAGCGCTCGAAGTAAAGCTGAATCAGTTCGTTATAGTTCATATGATTCTGCCAATGATGAAGGCTCGCCATGATCCAAGGCGAGGAGAAAAGAGTCCCTGCCAGGCGAGGAGGAAGCAAGTCGACGGGCAAATTCGGATAAGGCGGAGCTCACTTCAGGTCGAATAACCACCGAGGGCCGAACCCGACGAATGATCGCAAATGCTTCTTCCGCCCTATTCGCGTTCCCACTCATTATTAAATAAGCGGCGACCGCGGCCGCACTTCGCGAGTAACCGATCTTGCAGTGAACATAGACAGCGCCGTTTCGGGAGTGGTTGCCGATGAAATTCCCCATCTCTGCGAGCTGCGCCTGGGTGGGAGCAGTTAAATCGAGGACGGGGATGTTTCGATAATTGACTTTGCGGAACGGTTTTGCTTCGGAAAACTCGGCGCTTAAATCGAGCACAGCGGTCACCCCAGAACCCAAAGCCTTGTTCGCGGAGCGGGACCCAAGTTTGCCGCCGATCCAGATTCGTGGTGTGATCTCATCCCAAGATCGACATCGGCTGCGATAATATAGCAGCGACAAATATTGACCGAGCAAACAAGGCGCCAGCACAAACCGCGTGCTCCAAGGCAACTTTCCTCTCGCCTTGTGAAAAATGACCGGACCCGCTCCGAAGTACCCGATCGCTACGACGCCGAGCGCGACCGTTGGCCAAAGAAGCAGGATACCCCATGGCCAGAGGATCGCGCCCATGAGCAAGACGACCGCGGCTCCCGCTGCGTAATACAAGCCAATGCGGCGATTCGCCACAACTGGCAGCACCGGCGAAGGCTCGCGAAAGAGGTAGAAGCAATATCCGGCCAGGACAAAACCACCTACGATGTCGATGATGTGGTGTTGGTAGGTAAGCAACGGCGAAAGACCGATAAGAAAGAACCAAAGCATCGCCACGAGCAAGAGAACGCCGCGAAGATTTCTCGCGTAGAGATCAACCAGGAGCAACAGCAGCGCGGCGTGTAACGACGGGAGAAGATTAAAGGGCGAATCCATTCCTCGAAACCAATCAAAGATCGCCCCGAGCCATCCGCTGGCATGAGGGCGCGGGAAAGCAAAGCGCAGCGGGAAAAGCAAAAAGCAAAGGCCAGCAATGAGAATTGCAGCTACGACCCGCCGCGAAAAGATTCGCAGCTCCTCGTCTGTTCGACAAAGGAACGGGGCCGCAATGAAGAAGAGATCGATCGACATGTATGGGAGAATCATGAAAGGAACGAATGGGATGGCGCGCTCCCATTGAAAATAAAACGAGCCGACTTGACCGCGTTGCCCCGTGATCCAATTGCAACTGCTGTAAACGACCAAAAACAGGACCGACAACCCCGCAGAAACCGTGAACGCTTTAAGGCGGGAGACGTGCACGCGATGGTTAAAGCTCCGCGCGTTGTGCGATTGAGACGGTGAACATTCCCCACTGATCCACTTCCATCGCCACCTTCCGGAAACCGGCCACGCACACCAATTCATCGATTTCAGCCGTCGTACGGCGGCGCATGATCCACGGTTCCCCTTCCCGATTACGTAACACGCGCGCAATAAACTCGACCTGCGGATGCCAGGGCTGATTCGTGTAAATTAAATACCCGACCGGTTCGATCGCTTCGGCAAGCCCACGGAGTGAATTCAAGACCGGTTCATTCCTGGGAAACAATTCGTAAAGTCCCGACACGATCCCGATCGTCGCGCGCGGCGCGATTGCGGCAATCGAATCGCGATCAAATGCGTCGCCTCGCTCCACGGTTACATTGTCCAGGCCGAATTCCTGGGCCAACGCTCGTGCCGCATCGACATTTTCCTGTTTGTAATCGCGCAGGATCGCATTCGTCGAAACATGTGGAAGCTCGTGCATCGTTTCCATGACGTATCGCCCTGCCCCGGCGGCTATATCGAAAATACGAACAGGTCGCCCGTTCTGATGAAGCCTTTCGATTACGTTTCTCAACGCATTCTTAAGATTCGCTTTGCGCTGCCGAATGCCACGCCATCCGATGCTGTTGAGATACGATTTGTCGATCAAACGACCGACGCCTAACGAGCCGCGCGGCTTATTTTCGTAAACGTAATCGAGCGAAAGTCCCGAATCGAAGCCATTCCGCCAACCGAGATCTACGCCGCAGCTCAAGCGGCCGGCCGCTCTTAGTCCGGCGCGTGCCACGGCAAACTTCATTCCACCGCGCAACTTCAGCCGCTCATATTCATCCCGCGTGTAGCCAACCTGATCAGCGTTCAAAAGCGAAGGCTGAGTCACCGGCTCGGCGAAGCGCTGCAGAACAAACTTGCGCACGCGCTGCACAACCAGATGTCGATCTTGATCATGAAAGATGGCGTGACGAGCGGCGGGATAAATTTCCATTTCCTTTAACGGCGACGAAACCCGATTGAAAAATTCGCGCTGCGCCTTCAGACTAACGACCCAATCACGGCCGGCTCCAATCATCAACGTCGGGGTTTGGATTGCGCCCGCGTCCGTGACCAATCGGTCCGCCGTATCGTGAAGGTCAAGCAAAAGATTAACCGCAATTTGCCGGAATATAAGCGGATCGGCGTCGTACTGAGCAGCTTGCTGCTGCTCCCGAGTCAGGAGCTTTGATTTGACATAACTCTTCACCGTGCCCGGCCCGAACAGTTTCTGTTTCGTTCGCAAAAGCGGAACGGCGAAGGGAACGTAAAGCTTCACGTGAAACGCAGCTGTAGCCAGAACCATTGCGCGAATCGGCGGGGCGTAATCATGCACCCAGGCCGCGACGCTGATCGCGGCGAGACTGTGAGCGAGAACGATCATGTTCTCGATAGGAATTTCGTGGCGCTCGGAAATATGGCGCGCAAACGTGTCCACATCTCTGATTACGTCGGCAAAATTATTCGCGGCGCCGCGTTCGCCCGGTGATCGCCCATGCCCGCGTGCGTCCCACGCAAAAACGGCGGTGTCTTGAAGTCCGAGTAAATCGACTGTTTGCTGCCACCGGCCAGAGTGCTCGTGGCCGCGATGAAAAAGTAAAATCGCTTTGTCGGTCCGTTCGCGAGGAATCCACCCGCGATAGAACAGCTCGGCGCCGTCCCAACTTTTCATCGCATGCTCAGTTGCTTCCATTGTTTTCTCCCAATTCCTTCACCGCGCGATGCAATTCCGCTGCGATTGCGCAGGCATCGACCTTGTTTGCGCTGCGGCACGAATAATTGCGCGCCGCGCCAACAATGAGTCGAACTTTTTTTGGCCGCGGCAGACGCCGGCCCTTCGGCCACGCGCGAAAAGCGCCCTGCAAATAACAGGGAAGAACCGTGACGTCACGCCCGGCGACGAGTGCGCCGATTCCCGATTTGAACTCCCGGGTCTCGCCCGTTTCCGATCGCGTGCCTTCTGGAAAAATGATCAGGATATTTTCGGGATCGTTGAGAAGCTCCGAGCAGATGGAGAGGCTCCGGCGCACGCGGACTCGTCGTGCAAAGGGCAGTGCGTTGGTGATTACGGCGGCGACGAAAGTGCGCGGTACGCTTTGGAAAAAATAATCCGCAGCAGCAGCCGGGAAAGCGCGATGCAATTTGCGCAAGGGAAGCGCGGCGAGAAGGCAGAGCGTGTCGAGGTGACTGGAATGATTTGCTACAATAACGAGCGATTGATTCGTCCGAAGATTTTCATGCCCGATAATTTCGAACCGGTGATAGATGCGCAGCCATCCACGGATGATCAATGCGATCACCTCGCGCACTCCGTAAACCAGCATGTCGGGCTCGCGCGGAAATCGGCGCAAACGATCAATCAATGGTTGGTCGAGATCGCAGGCGGAATCGTAATGCCAGGTTTTCATCGTAACCGGTAATAATATCCCGCCATGTGCATGAACAGCGGCGCAACATAAATCAAGCTGTCAATGCGATCCAAGATTCCGCCGTGCCCCGGAATCGCCGCGCCCATGTCCTTGGTGCCGATGTCTCGTTTGATCAGGCTGATGGAGAGATCGCCAAACAATCCACCAATTCCGACGATCAGACCGGCAAGAATCAGTTGGGTCGCGCCGAAAAATGGAAACGAGAATCGCAGCAACCAAGGCAAAACCATCGAAACCCCGAGCGCGCCAAGCGCGCCTTCCCAGGTTTTATTCGGGCTGATTTCGCTGCGAAGCGGATGTCGCCCAAACAACCTGCCAAATGTAAAAGCAGCGACGTCGTTCAATTCCGTCGCGAAGATAACGTAACAAAGAAATCCGTAGGCATTCGTCGCGTTCGCTAGAAAACCCAGATGTCCGAACATCCAGCCGATGTAAATAAAGCCCACGATGCTCAACGACATCTTTTGTAGTTCGCCACGGGTGCGGTTGCGCAGAATCGGAATGAGCAGGACCAACGCGATGGCGAAAACCGGCACGGCCATAAAAAAGCGATACCAGCCTGCAGCTGGCTCTTCGCCGCGCGGATGCGGTAGCCAGGATGCGATGCCAACCGCAACGATGCCGGCGTAAACAGCGCCCGTCATCCACCGGTCGCGATACAATCCAGAAGAGCGCGCGAATTCCTTGAACCCAAAAATCGAAAGCAATGTCACCCCAACAATGACCGGGACCCGTCCCGCTAGAACAACCAGCAGTCCGATCGGTGCCATCACCAGCCACGAACGATAGGTTTTCCAGATCGCGCCCAGATCCTTCTTTAGTCCCCAATCGAGGAAGCCGAGAATCGCGCCACCAAGCGCGAGCGAAACTGGAACGATCAGGAGGTACGCGCGAAACACTGAGTCATGCAGCGCAGTCTGCGGGGACATCATCGCGCTCTATCTTGAAGCGCGGTCACGATTCGTTTCAAGCGAACGATTATCGTTTGCAAACTGCCCGCAATTATCAACAGACAAGTCCAATCGAGAATGGTCAGTCTGCCAAAATTGTGTAATCCCGTTTGGCACGATCGACACAAAACCATCGCCCAAGCCCCGAGACTCAGCGCAACCATCCGCCACGGCTTTGACATGATTCCACCAAATTCCCGCCGCCTTCCGATCGCCTGGCCGAAAAGTCCCACGTAAGCAGTGAACAAGGAAACGATTGCCGTCCAATAGCCGATTAAAGGATTCATTAGACCGCTGTGTGCAACGCCAACGAAAATAATCACATCGGAGATTCGATCAGGCAGATCGTTCACAATCTCTCCGCGCGCACTCGCCTTTCCTGCCGCGATCGCGACCATGCCGTCCAGCATGTTGAACCAAAGCCGGAGGTAACAAAACAGCGGCGCAACAATCAGCAGCCACAAATTTCCGCCTGATTTCCAAAAACAGAGCGCCGCGGCCAGCGCGGCCAGGACTGACAAGTAGGAAATTGCATCCGGAGGAATCCCAAGCCGCACGCACAAATTCGTCGCCCCGTATCCCGTGCGACGGAACATCTGGGCGATCGGCCGGTGTGATGTGGGTTGGTAATCCACCATTTCCTACGCTTAGCCAAAAGCCAAGCGCATTGCGCGACAAATCTGGCGCTCTTCAAAATCCGGACTGATTTGCATTGTGCCGGAACTTCGTCATTGGAATTTGTGCTCAAATCAATTTACCATCGCCGCCATGAAAGTTTTAACCATTATTGCCCGAGTCCTTCTTGGATTGATCTTCCTTTTCTTTGGTTCCAATGGATTGCTACATTTCCTTCCGATGCCGCCTCTCCCGCAAGGTGTGGCCGGTGAATATTTGCACGCGTTTTTCGCCAGCGGCTACGTTTACGTCATCAGCGGCTTCCAGGTTATTGGCGGATTGCTTCTCTTGATTGGCCGGTTCGTTCCGCTTGGCCT
>JBKPLM010000287.1:0-4949 GCA_046731655.1 Verrucomicrobiota bacterium
AAGCGATGCTGAGCATACCGGCAACCAAAGGATTCGAGATCGGTTCCGGTTTTGCGGCGACGCGGATGCAAGGCTCGCAGCACAACGATCCATTTGAGATCCGCGGTGGGAGAATTCGCGCGGCCACCAACAATTCTGGAGGCGTGCAGGGCGGCATCAGTAATGGGGAGGAGATTTATTTTCGCGTCGCGTTTAAGCCAACTGCTACAATCGGTCACGAACAGAAAACGGTGACCAGTTCGCGCAGGCAAACTCAGCTGGCTGCACGCGGACGCCATGATCCGTGCGTCCTTCCTCGAGCGGTGCCCATCGTAGAAGCAATGGGCGCGTTGGTTCTTTGCGATCATGCTTTGCGGCAGCAAGCGATTAAGATTGCGGAGCGCGGACTGCGAATTGCGGAATGATCTGCTTGGGAATGCTCGGAGCGGTTCAATCCGCAGTCGACAATTCGCGTTCCGCGATTTCATCGGCCGGCTCGCCGCTTTGGCAATGGGTCTTCCTTTCTTTTGGCGTCATTTTGATTTTGTTCGAAGTCGCACGCGGATGGAGACTCGGTTTGATGCGTCAGATCACGCGCCTTATCGCTCTTGGTGCCGCTTACGGAGCTGCGTTGCTGGGAGGCACCTTGCTTGTCCCGGTGGCGCGGTCCTTTCTCAAGATGCCTGACCCCGTTTTGTCGTTCTTATGCGGCGTGATATTCGCGTTCGCGGCGTATGCGCTCGGAAGCGGCGTCGGAGCAATTTTCTCTAAGCAAACTACGCAGCAAGAATCCGGACTCGTCCGGTTTATTTACGGTTTTGCGGGCGCAATCGTTGGATTGTTTTTCGGTCTCTTTTTGCTTTGGCTGACTGTCGCGAGTGTGCGAGCGGTCGGCGCGCTCGCTGAAGGGCAGGCTGCCAGGCGGTCGGACGCAGCGGCGCACGGTGCACAGGACGCGACTTCGCACGCTCTCGATGTGCGCCGCCGTTTTCTCTCGGAATCAAACAATAGTATGCCTGCGCTCGCGATATCGCTTGCGCGCCTGAAGAATTCACTGGAGCTGGGTCTGCTTGGTAGCGTGCTCAAGAACACCGATCCTGTTTCACAGAAAACGTATGAAACGCTGGAGAAAGCAGGGAGCGTTTTTTCCAGCCCGGAACGGGCACAGAAACTTTTGACCTTCCCCGGTGCGCACGAATTGGCCGAACATCCAAAGATTGTCGCGTTGCGAGACGATCCAGAAATCGCCGACCTGATCGCGCAAGGGCGCTTTTTCGATCTCCTTCAAAATCCACGCGTCATTGAAGTGGCCAACGATCCGGTCCTCGCGGAGCGCATTAGGAAATTCGATATTCAGCGTGCGCTCGATTACGCGTTGGAGAAACAAGAATGAAGCTCATCACCACGATCGGCTTGGAGGTGCACGTTCAGCTGAAGACGCGTTCAAAAATGTTTTGCGCTTCTCCGGTCGAGTTCGGGGCGGACCCGAACACGCACACTTGTCCGGTTTGCCTTGGCCTGCCCGGCGCCTTGCCGGTGATGAATCATGAAGCGCTGCGCATGACGGTGCTCACCGGGCTCATGCTCGGATGCGACATCGCCCCAACCTGCAAATTCGACCGAAAAAATTATTTCTATCCCGACATGCCGAAGAACTATCAGATTTCGCAATACGACATGCCGCTTTGTACCAACGGCACTGTCCCGTTACACGATCTGGCTTATCCGAAGGACGCCCAGAAAAATATCGTCACGCCCGACAAGGAAGTGCGTCTGGTGCGTATTCATCTCGAGGAAGACGTGGCGAAAAGCTTTCACTTTGAGAAGAGCACCGGGATCGACTTCAATCGTGCCGGCACGCCATTGATGGAGATCGTGACGCAACCCGAAATCAATTCGCCGAACGAGGCGTTCGCGTTTCTCACTTCGCTCAGGCAAATTTTGATCTACGGAGCAATAAGCGATGCTGACATGGAGAAGGGACAACTCCGATGTGACTGCAACGTTTCGGTGCGACCGGAGTCGCAGACAGAGCTTGGAGCGAAGATCGAGCTCAAGAATCTGAATTCGATCAGCGGGGTACGACGGGCGCTGGCTTACGAGATCCGCCGTCAAATCGCCGCGCTGGAGAATGGCGAAACACTTGAGCAAGAGACACGCGGTTGGGACGACGCAGCCGGCGAAACGTTTTTAATGCGCACAAAGGAATTCGCGCACGACTATCGCTACTTCCCGGATCCCGATCTTGTGCCGGTGAAAACTGAAGTGCTCGTGGCCGACGTGCGACAGCGGGTGCCTGAGTTGCCGAAAGCCAAACGCGCGCGGTTCGTCCAGCAATATGAGGTGAGCGCGTACGACGCCGCGGTGCTGGCGAACGATCTCGATCTGGCAAGATACTTTGAAGCGGCAGCGACAGGTGCAAGGAAACCGAAGAATGTCGCAAACTGGATTCTGAACGATTTGCAAAACGCCCTTAGTACCGCGGGCAAAACCATCAACGATTGTCCGATCCCGCCAGAGGCGCTCGATGAGTTAGTCAATTTGATCGATAGCGGACAAATCAGTGGCAAACAGGGCAAGGACGTTTTCGCGGAGATGTTTGCAAGTGGCAAAAGTGCGGCCGCGATTGTGAAAGAAAAGGGGATCGAGCAACTAAGCGATTTAAGCGCTATCGAAAAATTATGTGATGAAGTAATCATTGCGAACCCCAAGCCAGTCGCGGATTTCAAGGCTGGCAATGTTGGTTCGCTCAATTTTCTGAAGGGGCAGGTAATGAAATTGTCGAAGGGAAAAGCAAATCCACAATTAATCGGCGAAATTTTAGAACGGAAGCTGAAAGGATAGGACGCCGCACTGCGACGCTGAAATTGTAGGGCGTTTCTGTGAAACGCCGTTTTTCGATCAGCGGCTGACACAGCTGCCCTACAATTGTGATGATGAAAATCCTAATCGCTCCCGATAAATTTAAAGGCTCGCTCAACGCGCGGGAGGTTGCAGAAAACATTGCGAAAGGTCTGCGCGACGTCTTGCCGGACGCTGAGATCGAAATCGTACCGATGGCGGACGGCGGCGAAGGGACGGCGGAAGCGATTTGCGAAGCGCGCAGCGGTTCGTGGTTGAACTGCAAAGCACACGATCCCATCGGCCGAGAAATCGATGCCCGTTACGCGTTGATCGAAGACGGGAAGCTCGCGGTAATGGAAATGAGCGAAGCCGCTGGAATGCGACGATTATCTGAGAGTGAACGGGACCCGGTTCGTGCGAGCACATTCGGCGTTGGCGAAATGATTTTGGATACCGCGAGACGCGGCGCGAAGGAAGTCATCATTGGTCTTGGCGGAAGCGCGACAAATGATGGCGGATCGGGGATGGCAAGAGCGCTTGGGTTTAAATTCGATTACGACCACGACCACGAGCAAGAGCAAGGGAAAGACAGGGAACGTTTGACAGAGTTGGTCAATCTCAGTCGGGTCGAAAAGCCGCGGGATTTGAAGTTGCCGAAAATCATTGCGGCTGTCGATGTGCAGAATCCGTTGCTGGGCGAAAATGGGGCCACGCGAGTGTTTGGTCCGCAGAAAGGCGCGAGCAAAGATGAGCTCAACGTGTTGGAACGGGCACTGACCAGGCTAGCCGATGTGGCCGCGAAGGAATTTGGCTTTGATTATCGCGATAAACCCGGGGCGGGCGCGGCGGGTGGACTCGGATTTGGTCTGATGACTTTTTGCGGTGCGACGATTCGGCCTGGCTTCGATGTCGTCGCAGAAGCCGTCGGGCTCGAGTCAAAAATGAAAGCGGTCGATGTTGTGATCACGGGCGAGGGGAGCCTGGATCGGCAAACCTTGGAGGGAAAAACGCCCGCGGGCGTTGCGAGATTGGCGCGCAAACTTGACAAAAAAGTTCTCGCGATCGCCGGGCGCTACGAGGGGAACCGACAGGTACGCGAACTGTTTGATGAAGTCTATGAACTCGCACGCCCGGGCCTGAGCGAGAAGGAACAGATGAAACGCGCAGGAGAATTATTGCGCGAGAAAGCGCAAGAGCTGGCGCAACCTTTCTTGCTAGGACACGATGCGCTGACATGTCATCCCGAGCGGAGCGAGGGACCTCACAGTCAAAGCGCGGATTACACAATGCAGTTCGCGTGATCAATCATCCTGCGAGAGATCCCTCACTTTGTTAGGGATGACAAAATCATTTCTTCGCGCTTCTCGGGTCGTCGGCGGGATTGACGTAATTGATCTGCCACGGTCCGACGCCATGAAGTTGGATAACTGTTTCGCCCTCAGACCAGGCCGCGTGTTTCATTCCGGCCGGCCAGTAACCGAATGAACCAGCAGGAAGTTTTTTTGCGCTGCTGCGATCGAGCGCTTCTCCGGTTGCCAGATAAAGGACACCCGAAATCACAGTGACCCGCTCAGTCTTTGGATGAGTATGCGGCGCGATATGATAGCCGTCAGGAAACTGAAATCGCACCACGAACGGGCCTTCTTTCGTTGGATCGCCTTCGAGCACAGCCATCTTTGCGCCAGGAGGCAAAGCTGCTGGCCCGGCTAACCATTCGATAGCCGTCGGAGAATAGAGTCGCATGTCTGCCGATTGCGTCTCTTCGGCAGATGACCGCACCTGCAGGAGGGCCACGGCTAGGAGAATGGCCAATGCGGGCCTTACGATTTTTTTCATAGACTAACTATTGTTCCCAATCTTGTGGTGGCAAGGCGCTCAATAAAATTCGCGATATTGCTTCGCCGTTTCGACATAGCTCCAGGCCCACCGGGCGATATCCTTTTGTTCGTCAAGGCTCAGTTGGCGACGGATTTTCGCCGGCGATCCGAGCACGAGTGAGCCGGGCGGAATTTTCATTCCAATGGTGACAAGTGCGTTAGCACCGACAATTGAACGCGCGCCGACTTCCACGTCGTCGAGAATGACGGCGCCCATTCCGATCAGTACTTCATTGTCGATTTTGCATG
>JBKPLM010000288.1:0-12890 GCA_046731655.1 Verrucomicrobiota bacterium
CGATATTCCCAGCCTTTGCGCCGGAAATCCCACATCGCTGCGAACATGACGTCTGGGTTTGCCGGGTCGATGGCCACGTCGGTGCAACCCGTCGAAAGATTCGGCCCTTTGAGGACCTGGTTCCAAGTTTTGCCATCGTCAGTGGTTTTGTAGAGGCCGCGATCGGACGAATCGCTCCAGAGCGCGCCAGGCACTGCGGCAAAGACCGTGTCGCTGTTCTTTGGGCTCACTGCGATCTTCGCAATGCGTTCGGACTTTTCCAAACCGGAATGTGTCCAGGTTTCGCCGCCGTCCGTTGATTTGTAAATCCCGTCACCGATCGAAACGCTATTGCGCGTCCACGATTCACCTGTTCCGACCCAGACGTTTTTCGAATTCTTTGGATCGAGGGCGATCGCGCCGATCGATTGCGCAGATTGTTCGTCGAATACGGGTCGATATCGCGTTCCGCTATCATCCGATTTCCAGACGCCGCCACTCGCTGCGCCGACAATTAGCGTAATTTTCCCGGATGGCTCGCGTGTCCCCGCAAGCGCCGAGATGCGTCCGCTCATTGTCGCGGATCCGATATTGCGCGCGCCGAGACCCGAGATGGTTGCCGATTTGAATGGCGCTTCCTGGGCGTACGCGGCGACAGAAACAAAACAGAATAGCAAAATCCCAAGGCCCATATGGTAGGGCGCGACCGCCGGGCGCGCCGCAAGTGTGCGATTCACGGAACAGAATTCGAGCAAACGCATGATAAATTATTTGGAAGCCGGGAAGTGAAACGTCGTCTCGTCCACCGGCGAATTGGCTTCGGCCTTATCGATTATGATCCTTTGCTTATCAGGCGCTCCCTTGCGCCCGAACTCAATTGACGTTGGAACGAATACGCCGCCCGCTTTTTCGTAATCGCCCAGGTCGGTCTCTACTTGTTCGTATGCGCCGTGTCTGGTGCGTTGTGTTAAGACCCGAATCTCCAGAAAATGATCCGGGTCTAAATAGACAAGACTTACGTCCCCGTTTTTTCGTGTCACTTTTAACTTGTGCGCTAGGGTGCCATCGACGTCTTCGGTTCCGAGATATTCGACCGCGTTTCCTTTTGTCTGCCAATCGATCAATGGTCCATCCATCTCCGAGTCTTCCACGAGCGCTTTGACATCATCTGCCGACATTCGTTCGGGATCTCTGCGTCCAAAGAATGGTGAGACTCGCCACCCTTCCTTGCCGTCATACGCCTCGATCTGAGTCATTCCCTGCAGAGACGCTTCGGTGCGCACTTCGTCAGGCCGCTTCTTGATTTGCATGAAGGTCAATTGAATTTGCCCTTCTTGCACAAGCAGTTTGCCGGTGAGCCGCAAAGTTTGGAGGTCACGCAACGCAGCAGTGCCGCCTTTCGCTTCGACGTTTTTGGCGACCAGCTGATCCACGGTCGGCTGATTTGCGCCCTGCGCGAAAATTGCCGGCGCGATGAGCGCGGTAAGAATGAGAGAAATCACAGAACGCAGATACATATGAGGTTTCGGCGACACATATCAGACAGTGCAGTGCCACGGATATTCAAACGAATTCGAAACGCAAGCTGTTCTCGAAGCAAAATTGCGTTTGAATCTAACCCGCAGGAGGCAATTTTCGTATCCAGAATTGCCAGGGCCAATTAAACTCCAGGCCAGGACAAAAATTTCGTTCGTGGCTTCGATCAAAAAACACAAACCTCGGGCACGGCCGGATGTGACGGCGACTTCGCGGCGTTCTGCTGGCAAGAAACCGCGCGATAAATCTGGCGGAGCAATACCCGATTTTACTGCCTACTCCCCCATTCTGCCTGGCCCATGGCAACTGAATGTCGGCATTGTTTGCTTGTGTGTGCTGGCCGCTGCCGTCCTTTACGCAGGCGACCTCTACCTAGGCTTTTTTCGGATTGACGACCCGCAGTACATCGTAAGCAATCCGTCGATCCGTGGCGTCAGATCGGGACACATCAGGCAAATCTTATTCAGTCCTTACTATCTAAACTATTCCCCGCTGCACCTCTTCTCTTACATGCTCGATCATGCCATCGCAGGACTCACTCCCTACGCGTTTCATTTATCGAGTAATCTCTGGGCGGGAATTGTTGCCGGTTTTGTTTATCTCGTTGCACTGGCGCTGACACAGCAGCGACTGACGGCCATAGCTGCTGCCTTGTTGTTTATTGTTCATCCTGCGCACGTCGAAGCGATCGTGTGGATTTCGAACCGTAAAGATTTGGTCGCCGCCGCGTTTGTGCTGCCTTGTCTCCTTGCATATCTAAAATACAGACAGCGCGGTGCGATAGGCTGGTACCTCTTTTCACTCCTGCTGTTTCTCTTCGCATTGCTGGGAAAACTCTCGGTTGTCGCTTTCGCCGCGGTGCTGCTGAGTAGCGACCTGCTCATAGAAAAGCGGAAGTTAAGCCGATCGATTATTGACAAAATCCCGTTCCTGCTTCTCGCAATCGTCGTAGCAGTAGCTGTCCAGCACGCACAACCCGGCACAGGAGTGCAGACCGATCTAAGCATGCATGCAAAGGCGTTTGGCCAGGGGATATGGCTGCTCACCGGCCTTGGAAATTATGTGCTCTATCGCGTGCCGCCTGCGACCGGAAATACGTTCGCTCAAGTGGCAGGCGCAACCTTCCTGGTTGCCTTGTTCCTGTCACCATTGCTGCTATGCAAGCGTTACCCGTTGGCGGCGGTTTTGATCTACTGGATACTGTTCACTTATTTGCCGACGCAGGTCCTGCCGTTCGGGTATCCGGTGACGGACCGCTATCTGTTTTTGCCCTCGGTAGGAGCGGTCATTCTCGTTGCGTGGCTATTGTTCAAGGCAACAGATTATTTGAAAAAATGGAGAGTGGCTGCCACAACGGCGCTCGTCGCGGTCGTTAGTTTCGTCTGGCTCAAGAAAACCGTTGATTATCTGTCCGAATGGCAGGACCCCCGATCCGTTTGGTTCGCTGCAACGCGCAAAACGCAGGATGTCCACGTCTACTACGAACTTGGATGGGAATATCTGGAGAAAGCCGCCAGCTTCGGAACCAAGCGAAGAAACGCTCCGCTTCCTTCAGAGGAGGCCAGCCGCTACGCCTCGGTTGTTTGGAAAGATGACCCCAGGCTTCCACAATTGGTGTCGGAGCTGGTGCACGACCGGCACGACGGCCCCATTGAGAATTCGTTTAAAGAATATCTGCAGGCCAAAGCAGCAGAGAACTTTGACTCCGCGCTTGCAACAAAGGGCGAACATATCGTGCCCGATCTTTTCCTGAGCCGCGGCGTGTTTTTCGTCGATAAAGGCGATATGCAGTCTGCCAAAAAAGAATTTCTGGCGGAGCTCGATGAGGCGTCCAGCCTGCCAGATTCTGACGCCCGGCAGGAAGCATTGATCGCGTGTCATTACAATCTGGCAGTTGCGGAAGAAAGGCTCGGGCATTCAAAAGAAGCCTTATCCTGGATTACGCTTGCAGAAGAAGAGCAGAATGAACTCGGTAGAACCGTGATTCCCGGACTCAGTGACAGTCGCCAAAAACTAGAGTCAAAGATGGCAACTCTCCATCACGAATAACGTGGTTCCTGACGATTTGCGCATCTGACCCACAGGGGACTCCAATTTCTTTGGTTATTTGTTAACGATCCAGCCGTCGCGCAGTTGAATGACGCGTTTGCCGTAGGAGGCATTCTTCTCGGAGTGCGTCACCTGCACGATCGTCATACCTTGCTCGTTCAGCTTGCAGAACAGCGCCATGATCTCTTCGCCCTGGCTTGAGTGCAGGTTGCCAGTCGGTTCATCGGCGAGAAGAAGCTTCGGCTCGGCGATGATCGCTCGCGCAACGCCGACCAATTGTTGTTGTCCGCCAGAAAGCTGACTCGGATACAAATCCTTTTTGCCGACAATTTGGAAACGGTCGAGCATGTCCGCTACCATCGCAGCCCGTTCGCTCTTCTTGTAGTGGCGATACGACAGCGGAATGTCGAGGTTCTCGTAAACCGTGAGGTCATCGAGCAAGTGATACTGCTGGAACACGAATCCAATCTGCTCGTTCCGCAGCGCGGCACGTTCCTTCGGCTTTAAATGGTGGACTGCAGTTCCGCCCAAAAAATATTCGCCGCGCCAGCCGTGATCGTGCATGCCCAGGATGTGGAGCAGCGTCGATTTACCCGCGCCGGAAGGCCCCATCACGGAGACGAAGTCGCCTTCATCGACCTCCAGATTGATGTCGCGCAAAACGTAAAAAAACTTCTCCTTCGCCAGCGGATAAGAGCGTTCGAGATTTTTAAGTTTGATCATGATTAAACGTCGTGGCCCAGCGCCACCACCGGATCGGCGCGCGCCGCGCGAAGCGCCGGGATGTAACTGGCGAGCAGACCGACAGCCGCGAGGATCGTCGGTACGATGAGGAAGATCGATATGTCGAACGGACTGACTTGATAGAGCAGCGTCCGCAGGGCCGAGCTGCTGAAAAACGCGATGGGTAAACCGATTGCCGCGCCGATGAGGAGCAACTTCGCGGCGTGTCCGATTACCATTTTCAAAACATCAGAACGCTGCGCACCCAGCGCCATGCGCACGCCGATCTCGTGAGTTCGCTGGACAACAAGGAACGAAATCACGCCGTACATGCCCGCAGACGCGAGCAGCAAGGCAATCCCCGAAAACGCGCCGAGCAGGACGACCGAAAGACGGCGCGGCGCGATTGAATCGGCCACAACGGCGTCCAGCGTGCGCACATTTGCAAGCGGAATGTCCGGATCAACGTTGCGCAATTCCTCTCGAATGGCTCGGGCGAGTGTGCGCGCATCTTGACCACTGCGCACGGCCAGCACCATCTCACGATCTGGAGCCTGCGTGTGGGGAAGGTAATACTCGGGCTGCGCTTCCGTATCCAGGCTCCGGTGTTTAATGTCCGCAACGACTCCGACGATCGTCATCCACTCCGGTTTTGTGTCGTCCCGCGAAATGCGTTTGCCGAGCGCTTCGCCATTGGTAAAATATTTTTTCGCGAAGGCCTGGTTTACCATTACCACCGGCGACGAGCGGGCCGTATCAGCCTCGGTGAAGAATCTCCCCTTGAGCAAAGGGGTCTGCAGCACACGAAAATACTCCGGAGTGACGTCCCGGATCTCCTCATCCGGATAGCTGGCCATCACTTTTGGATCCTGCCCCTCGATAACAAAGGAGCTGTCGGTATTAGAGCCGCTTAACGGCAGCATAACAGTAAATGCGGCATGCTGGACGCCCGGAATGTTTTTAATCCGTCGCGCCGCTTCCTCGTAAAAATTAATAACCGGCTGACCACGAGGATACTTCACGGGCGGCAACGAAATTTCCGCCGTCAGAACATTGTGCGGGTTAAATCCAGGAGAAACATTTTGTAGGCGAACAAAACTTTTCACCAGCAAGCCGGCGCCGATGAGCAAAACCAGAGCGAGAACGGTCTCGGCAACAATAAGACTGTTACGCAGCCGACTGCGATGAACGCCGGCAGTCGAGCCGCGACCACCTTCATTCAACGCTTCGGTTAACTCGGGTTTCGCGCTGACCAGCGCGGGTACAAGACCGAAGAGGATTCCAGTAAGGACCGAAACACCAAAGGTCATCGCAAGCACACTGAGGTCGAGATTGACCTCACGAAGTCGTGGTACGGTGTGCCCGCCGATCACGCGCAAGAGGTCGAGGCCCCAGATCGCGAGCAATACTCCCGCGGTTCCCCCCAGGATCGACAACAACACGCTCTCGGTAAGCAATTGGCGCAGCATGCGCCTTAAACTCGCTCCGAGTGCGACGCGGATTGCCATCTCGCGTTCGCGCGATCCGGCGCGCGCGAGTAACATGGTGGTGAGATTCGCGCAAGCGATCAGCAAAACGAGCGTGACCGCTCCGACGAGAATCCAAAGCCCGGTCCGCATCGGACCGACGACCTGCTCGTGTAGTGGGTAAAGCTTCGCGCCGAACGCTGTCGTCTCTGGCGGATAATTTTTGGGATGCGTTCGCTGAAAATTTGCCGTGATGGTCTGGATTTCAGCCTGCGCGCGGGCGACCGAAACTCCGGGTCGCAAGCGCGCGATCATGCCATAACTCCGGGAATAACGCGCTTCCAATTCGTCTTTCGCAAAGGCGATTGGTTTCCAGATGTCGGCGCGGCTGGCGAAGCGCGCGCCCTGCACGTTGAAGAGCGGCAGCGGAAAATCGAATTGCTCCGGCATGATTCCAACCACGGTATAGGGCCGGTCGTTGAGCGTGATTTTGTTGCCAACAATTGTCGGATCGGAATTGAAACGGCGCTTCCACAATCGCGCGCTGATGACAACAACATCGTCTCGACCTTCCGCGCCTTCGTTGTTGATGAAAACACGGCCTCTAATCGGCTCGACTCCGAGCAATGGAAACACGCTCGGCGATACGGCTGCGCCGGAGATGCGTTCGGGAACGTCTGCCGTTGTCAGGTTATAAGCGGCGTAATTGAATGCGCCTATTTTTTCGAAGCTCTTTGCCTGTTTCTCGTAGTCGAGATATTCCGGCGCTGATACCGGAATTCGCTCAAGACCCTGAGTGGGAAACCGCTCCCATAAGAGGACGAGATCATCCGGTGCTTTGTAAGGAAGAGGTCGAAGCAACAATCCGTTGACCAGGCTAAGCACTGCCGTGTTAGCGCCAATAGCCAGTGCGAGCACCAGCACAGCGATGATGGTAAATCCCGGATTCTTGACCAGTTGCCGGATGGCAAATCGGAGATCGCTCATGAATGGATTTCTGGTCGGCGATTGCTGATTGCTGATTCTGTTTCGGACTTCGTCATTGTTTCGTCATTCGTCATTCGAGCTTCGTCATTTTATGCGATTCATTCCGCACGCAACGCTACCATCGGATCAACACGGGTGGCGCGGCGCGCCGGTAGCCAGCAAGCCATCAGCGCGACCATGGCCAGTGCGAACAAGGCGAAGCCCAAAGCTAGCGCATCGAATCCGCCGACGCCGTAGAGCAAACTTTGCAGGCCGCGACCAGCGCCAACCGCGCCGAGTAATCCGATGACCAGGCCGGCAACGACAAGCAGCATTCCCTGCGAGAGAACAAGGCGAAAGACATCCGCGCGTTGCGCGCCAAGGGCGAGTCGAATGCCGAGCTCGCGTGTGCGTTGCGTCACGGTCAGCGCCATTACGCCGTACAGCCCGACGCTCGCAAGCAACAGTGCCAGGCCCGCGAATGTGCCAAGCAACGTCATCGTCAGTCGTCGCGTGGAGAGACTCGCGCCAATGTTTTCTTCCATGGTCGATATCGCGCCAATCGGCTGGGCTGGATCGATGGCCTGCACTTCACGCCTGATGAGCGGCACGAGCCTTTTCGGATCGCCGTTCTTGACGCGCAACATGAGTGAGTAGTTGCTCGTCGGATTTTGTTCGGAGGAAAAATACATGTGCACGAAACCGAGCTTCTCCACGTTGTTCTCGCCAGGCGCTTCATTGCGTGTCCGCGGGACGACGCCGATAACGGTAAGAGGCGGATACTTCGATGCCGCCCGCGGATTGTCCGAGTCTTCGCGCTGGTTATCGTCAATGTGCAACCCAATCGGGTCGCGACCCGGGAAATATTTCTGTGCGAAAGTTTCGTCAATCACGACGGAGCGGGAGCGGTTCTTGTCTGGCACATCTTCGGGGCCGAAGGCACGTCCACGGAGAATGGGCATCTTCATTACTTTGAAGTAATCGTCGGAAACGATGTTGATCTCAGCCGATGGTTCCTTACCCGGTTCTGGTGTCGGTGTGCCCGTGAGGTGGAAGTAGCTGTCCCATTCGTTGTCGTCGAAGGGAATGTTTGCGCCGATGGCGGTTGCTTCTACGCCGGGTAAGCGCCGCACCCGCTCGAGCAACTGATCGAAGAACGCGCGAATCTTGTCGTCGTCCCACACGCGATTGCCTTTTTCGTTGATGCGATCGTAACCCGCCCTCGAGAGCTCGATCGACGCGACGAGGATGTTTCGTGGATCGAAATTGAGCGGCGCATTTTGCGCGCGCCAGAAACTCTTCAGCATTAGGCCCGCTGCCGCGAGCAACACCACCGCGAGCGCAACCTGCGTCACCACCAAAACCGACCGCGTACGCTGCCGCGCCGCGCCGCCACTGCCGCCACGCGTGCCGGCGTCATGCAACACGCCTGAGAGCTCTTCAGTGTTTGAAATTTTCCACGCCGGCCAGATGCCGGAAAGGATTCCCGCCGAGAGCGCGATCGCAGCAGTGAAGAGCAGCCCCGTCAGGTCGATGCCCGTCTCCTGGAAGCGGGGAATATCTCGCGGCGCGAGGCTGACGATTGCATCGAGACTCCAAATCGCGAGGACCACACCCGCCATCGCGCCGAAGAATGCGAGTAATGTGCTCTCGGTCAGAAGCTGGCGCGCGAGCGACCAGCGATTTGCTCCCAGTGCCGCGCGCACCGCAAGCTCCTTTGAACGCGAAACTGCACGCGCGAGCTGCAGGTTCGCAACGTTTGCGCAGGCGATCAAGAGCACGCACGCGACCGCGCCGAGCAAGAGATTGAGGCTGTGCCGATATTCGCCAACTGACGCTTCGAGCAGCGCTCGCATCTGCAAACGACGGCCGGTGTTCGTATCCGGATATTGTTTCTCCAACGCGACCGCAATTGTGTCGAGATCGGCATTGGCTTGTTGAATAGACAAACCTGGCTTTAGCCGGCCGAGAGAACTGAAACCGGGATGATTTCCGCGCTGCAACACGTTTTCGTCCTTGCGCAGATCGCCCAACGGCACCCAGATTTGGCTAAGGCGCGGAAACTTCACCTCTTCCGGCAGCACGCCGACGATTTCGCGCTGCACATTGTCCACCATGACTTGTTGGCCGAGAATCTTCTGCGATTTGCCGAACCGTGTGCGCCAGAGATTTTCACCGATGAGAACAACCGGCGCGCTACCCGGCCGATCGTCCGCCTCGGTCAAGTCGCGCCCGATGAGTGGCTTCATTCCGAGAATGGTGAGGTAATTAAATGTGACTCGTGCGCCATTGACGCGATCGGGCTGCGCATCGCCTCCGATGGTAGCGAAATTGAAGGCCTCACGTCTGACGAGCGCTATGTCCCTAAAGCTGCGCTGTCCCGCGCGCCAATCGAGATAGTTCGGGTAGCTGACCGATCCGCTTTCAAACGTGTTCGTGCGCTCGCGCAGCAGAATCAGGCCCTCCGGTTCCGGATAAGGCAGAGGCCGCAAGAGGACGGCGTTGACGACGCTAAAGATGGCGGTGTTGGCGCCGATACCGAGACCAAGCACGAGGACGGCGATCAGAGTGAATCCCGGATTCTTGAAAAGTTGCCGGATGGCGAAGCGGAGATCGCTCATGAATGGATTTCTGATTTCTGACTTCTGATTTCTGATTTTGCTGAAATCGCCTTGTTGCGCGACGCCGAGATGCAAGACGCAGCCATAATTGCGACGAGCTCGCTCGCTTCCGCGTGCAGACTGCGAACTTTTCTCTCGGGAAGAAGCTTGCCTTCGATAATTAACTCCATCCACAGACCACTCTCATCCGCCTCTTCTTCCACCGTCCCGATTTTCGAGATGAATTCAGCTTTTGATCGGGCACGGCACGCCGCGCCATAATTCGCCGCGACGCTTGTGCCGCTACGAATCAGTTGGTTCGCAATCGCGCGGCCTTTGATCGATTTGGGAAGTGCTTCCACCAGATTCATCACTCGTAACGCAAAGGCTTTCGTCCTGTTTTTAAGTTCTTGAGTTTTCATTCCGAATAATCAGCACTCAGAAATCAGCAATTGATTCATTCTGCCCGAAGCGCTTCGATTGGGTTTACGAATGTCGCGCGCCGCGCGGGGAGGAAACATGCAAGCAACGCGACCGCCCCGAGAGTGAGCCCTGCGGTAGCAAGAAGCGCCGGATTGTGCGGCGACACCTGGTAAAGCTGCGTAGTGAGCAAACGGCCCAACGCAAGAGCAGCCACCATTCCGACGGTGAGTCCCAATAAGACAGGAGCCATTCCCTGACGAACAACAAGCCGCAGCACATCCGCAGTTTGTGCGCCCAGCGCCATTCGCACGCCGATTTCGCCTGTGCGTTGTTCAACACTGTACGCAACTGCTCCGTAAATGCCGATGCTCGCAAGCAATAATGCGACGCCGGCGAAAATCCCAAGCAACCACATCATTAATCGCGCTTGCCCGCGCGCTTGCGCGACGACCGTGTCCATCATCTGAGGGATCGCAATCGCTATGCCGGGATCTACTTTCGTGACCGCCGACTGCACCAGCCTCGTGATCGCATCGAATTTAAGGTTGCTACGGACTGCGATATTTAGGAATGGAAAGTTTTCCTGCGCCCACGGCCGGTAAAATTCCATGTCGGACAGTTCAGCGATCCGCTGCGAGCGCACGTCACCGACGATTCCGACAATTTCGACGGGCGTGCTGGCGCTCGTGATGAGCAGCGTTTTGCCGATAGGATTCTCGTTTGGGAAAATCTTTTTTGCCCCCGTCTGGCTAATAAGACAGACATTCAGTCCTTCCGCGAGATCGTGTTCATCGAAATCACGTCCCGCGATCAGCGGAATTCCCCAGGTTTTGAGGTATCCCGGCACAACGTCGTGACTTGGCGCACCTGCTCGCTTTTCCATTGGCGGCACGTCGCGATCCGCACGCGCATAAAGCGTGCGATTTCCACCAGCGAGGGGAATATCGCCGCTGACAGTCGCGCTCTCGATGCCCGGCGCGTCGCGTAACGCAGCGAGGATCTGCTCGGCAAAACGCTGACGCGACGCGCCGTCTGGATATTGCGCGGCCGGCACAACGATCGCTCCGGTCCATAGATTATGCGGTTGAAACCCGAGGTTCTGCTGACTCAGCTGAATGAAACTCGTGATCAGTAATGCTGCACCAGCAAGCAATGTAACGGAAAGTGCGACTTGTGCGCCGACGAGAATTTTGCGGAATTGTTGTTGTCGAACGCTTCCACTTGTTCCGCGCCCGCCTTCTTTTAAACCACCAACCAAATCCGCGTGGGAGCCCTGAAGTGCGGGATAAATTCCCATCAGCAAACCTGTCAACAGGGATAATGCAATGGTGAATCCAAGCACCGGCAGTGACAGGCTGCTAGCCGTGTTTCCTTCGAACGGAAGAAAATTGGACGCTATTTTCGGGATGGCTGGCACAAGCTGCCACGCGACCAACGCGCCGAGAGCACCGGCAAAGAGGCTCACCAGTAAACTTTCCCAAACGAAGAGCCTTACGATACTGCTGCGCGACGCGCCGACCGCCATTCGAAGCGCGATCTCCCGACGCCGGCTGCTGAAGCGGACCAGCAAAAGATTCGCGACATTGCTGCATGCAATGAGCAATACAAAGCAAACCGCAGCAAAAAGCGTCGCGAAGCCGGCGCGAATATTTTCCGTCACATCCTGTGGAAGTGTTTTGACTGATGTGCTGGCGGTGCTGTCGATCTTGTTCGCATAATGCGCGCGGTAGTCTTGATCGAGCGACGGCAGCGCGGCGCGCACCTGTTCGATCGAGATGCCAGGTTTAATTCGACCAATCACCCGCAGAAACCCGGTGCCTCGCATCATGCGTTCGTACGAAAATCCCGGAAGCTGAAATGGTTTGGTCGTCCAAACTTCGGCGATAGGGTTCGCGCCGAAGAATTGCACCGGCATGTTGGGTAATACGCCAACGATGGCGTGCGGCGTTCCATCGAGCGTGATGCTCCGTCCGATCACGTTTGGATCGCCGCCGAGCCGCTTCTGCCAAAAACTTCTTGTGATCAGCACAACATCCGCGCCCTCCTCTTCCTCGGGCAGAAAATTCCGACCGAGAATCGGCCGGACGCCAAGCACGTCGAAGTAGTTCGGAGTTATTCGCCCGCCAAAAACCTGAACCGGATCACCGACTCCGGTAAGCGTGAAGAGGAATAAATTCTCGGCGGCGAAACCGTCAAAAAGCGTTTGTCCTTCACGGTAATGTTGAAAGCGCGGCGCGGAGATCGCGATATCGACAATGTTGCGCGACTTGTCGCCGGCGAACATGTGGACAACGCGCGACGGCTCCTTGAATGGCAGGCCACGCAAGAAAAGATCGTTGATCAAGCTGAAGATCGTTGTGTTTAACCCGATCCCGAGCGCCAACGTGATGATAGCAATCGCCGTGAACGCAGGCGATTTGCGGAGCTGGCGCAAAGCAAACTTTAGATCATTCATATCATTCGGTGCGGAGAGCCTGAATGGGATCAACGCGCGTGGCGCGGCGTGCCGGGAGCAGACACGCCATCAATGCGGTCGCCGTGAGCAGAACTGTTGCACCGCCAAGCAGCACTGGGTCGTGCGCCGAAACCTGATAAAGCTGCGAAGCAATTAAACGACCGATCCCGAAGGCCGATCCAATTCCGATGCCTAGCCCGACGAGGACCGGTTTCATTCCCTGGTTCACAACCAGGCGCAACACGTCGCGCGTTTGCGCACCCAGCGCCATGCGAACTCCAATTTCTCCAGTGCGTTGCTCGACCGTGTAGGCCACTGCGCCGTAAATCCCAATGCTGGCGAGGAGAAGGGCGACTCCGGCAAAAATTCCGAGCAACCACATCATCAGACGCGCCTGGCCAAGCGCTTTCGCGACGACAGCGTCCATCGTTTGCGGCACCGCGATGGCCAATCTGGGATTCACTTTTGTAAGCGCGGATTGCACCAGTTTGGTGACCGCATCCACTTTTAGATTGCTGCGGACAGCGATGTTAACGAGCGGAAAATTTTTCTGCGCCCACGGCCGATAAAATTCCATGCCCGGCGCCTCGGCCACTCGTACCGAGCGCACATCGCCGACGATTCCGACAATTTCCCACGGCACACCGGCCAGCAGCAAACTCTTCCCGATTGGATTCTCGCCTGGATAAACTT
>JBKPLM010000289.1:0-15620 GCA_046731655.1 Verrucomicrobiota bacterium
GGTACCAAAATGGTAAGAAGTAAAAAATCACAAAGCGCCAGTTGAACAGAAACATCAGCAAAAGTGTGGTCGCGAACGCTGCCAGTTCGACGTTACCCCAGAAAACGTCACCATTCTTGCGTTTGCGCAGTTCTCTGCGAATTGCTCCGACATCGTCACGAAAGAAACTCAGGAACACATAGCTCCATGGATTTTCCGCCTCGCCGTCGTGGCCATGACGATAAATTGACAACCAATCTGTAGTATCCCCGTTTTCATCCTGGCGATCGGAATTCCCTTTGTGATGTTGCATGTGCACAGCGTCGTACATCGTTTGCGAGAAGCAGCAGGCGATGGATTGTGTGACTCCAAAAATCCGATTCAACATCTTGGGACGGAAGAACGGATTGTGAATGAAGTTGTGCCCCACTCCGTTGATATTCGCGTTGACCATCAGCGAATAAATGAACCCGAGAATTAGCATCACCCACAACGGCGCATGCGGATAGAGGAAGAATAGTCCAACGAAATAAGCCAGATGAGACAGGCCGGCCAATGCAGGGATAGCATCCCAGCGAGTATGCGCGAACAATCTCGAGTTTGTTGTCGGCCGTTCTATTCGAATAATCTCGGTATTCATTTAAGAAAATCGGGCACTGAAACTTCGCTACAGAAAAGTTGATTGGCAAGTTTTGAAGATTGCCAAGGGCATTGCTACGCGCCTAAGTTAGCCGCTCCATGTTCGCGCTCCAGCCAGAATTAAAAATTTTTAGCGGCTCCGCCAACCGCGATCTGGCCGAGCGCATTTGCAAATACGTGGGTGTGCCACTGGGCCAAGCGACAATCAGCTCGTTTCCCGACGGCGAAACTTACGTGAGGATCGAGGAAAACATACGCGGTCACGACGTTTTCATCATTCAACCAACCTGCCCGCCCACTAACCAGCATCTGATGGAGTTGCTCATCATGGTGGACGCAGCACGACGCGCCAGCGCGGATCGGATCACTGCGGTGATTCCATTTTTCGGATACGCGCGTCAGGACCGAAAGGACCAACCGCGTGTCCCGATTACAGCCAAACTGGTGGCGAATTTGCTCTACGCCGCCGGAGTGAGCCGCGTGCTGACGATGGATTTGCATGCACAACAAGTGCAGGGGTTCTTCGATATCCCGGTGGACCACCTTTATTCCCTGCCCGTGTTAATTAAATATCTGCGACAGCAGCTTACCGGGAAAACGACTGTCGTTTCACCAGATTTGGGCGGACTCAAGATGGCTTCAGCTTACGCTGAGGCGCTGCATGCCAATCTCGCAATTGTGGCAAAGGAACGCCGAAGCGCTACGGAGACCGAGGCCTTATATCTCATCGGCGCAGTGGAAGGGCGCGATGTGCTGTTGGTCGATGATCTAACCGAGACGGCCGGCACGCTGACTTCGGCCGCAGACCTTTTGAAAAAACGCGGCGCGCAGAAAATTTACGCAGGCGTCTCGCACGCGGTTCTGGTCGACATCGCAATCGAACGTTTGCAAAAGTCTCAAATTGCGGAATTAGTAACTACGAACAGCACGCCTGTGCGCACCGTTAAGGGTTTTAAAACCACGGTGCTATGCGTTTCCGAGCTTCTCGGGGAAGGCATCAAGCGGATTCACAATGACGAGTCGGTTTCGTCGCTGTTTAACATAGAAAACGGAACGAATGGCAAAACAGGTTAAATTGAAAGCAGAGCCGCGAACGAACGTCGGCCGCTCGGGAGTGAACAAACTACGCGCTCGCGGAATTATTCCAGCCGTCATTTACGGTGGAAAAGTTGAACCTCAACCCTTGCAAGTCACCGCCCGCGACATCAACGCAATGATGAGCCACGCCTCAGGTGAAAACGTCTTGGTTGACCTCGAGATCGCGGGTGAAAAATCGAATCGCGCGGCGCTGGTGCAGGAAGTGCAGCACTCCCCGGTGGGTGGCGAGATTGTCCACGTCGATTTTCACGCCATTTCCATGGATGAAACCATCCAGGCTGAAGTTCCCCTTGGACCGACTGGCACTCCCGTCGGGGTTAAAACTTTCGGCGGACTCCTTGAGCAGAGCCTGCGCGCCCTCGCCATCGAATGTTTGCCTCGTGATTTGCCAGATCGAATTACCGTAGATGTATCGCAATTAAATATCGGTGATTCCATTCACGTACGCGATATTCAACTGCCGTCCGGCGTTACCGCAAAGGTGCCGGCGGATTTGACGGCATTTTCCGTCATGGCTCCAGTTGTGGAAGAAGAACCGGTCGCCGTTGAGGCTGAAGCAGCTGCTGCAGGACCAGAAGTTATCACCGAGAAGAAGGAAGAAGGCGAAGCGGCTGGAGCCGCGCCGGCTGCCAAGGAAAAAGAGCAAAAGAAGTAGCCTTCTTGATTGCGGACGGCGAAAAATGCCAGTCCGGCCCCGGCCGGATCGCGGATTTAGCAGACGCGGAAGAATCGTCGATTCGCTTGGTTGTCGGGCTCGGAAACCCTGGACCAGAATATGCCGCTACCCGGCACAACATTGGCTTCATGGTAGTCGATCAGCTTGCCGCGCAGTTTGGATCGACTTGGGAAAAATCGACGAAGTGGGACGCGTTGTCTGCCAAAGGCGGACATGTATTTCTGGTAAAGCCCATGAGCTATATGAACCGGAGTGGCTATCCGGTCCTGGCAATAGCACAGTTTTACAAGATTGAGTCGTCCCGGATTCTTGTGGTGCTTGACGATATGGCGTTGCCGGTTGGCCGCCTTAGATTACGGGCCAGTGGTGGATCGGGCGGACACAATGGTCTTGAATCCATAATTATGCAATTTGGTACCGAAGAGATCCCCCGCCTCCGCATCGGAATCGGGGAGGCTCCACCGGCGGGGTCAGTCGATTACGTGTTGAACCGTTTCTTCGAAGAGGAAAAACCTGTTGTTAGATCCACAATCGATCGCGCAACAGAGGCTGTGAAATGCGCGATTGACAATGGTCTCATTTCCGCGATGAACATTTTCAACAAAACTGAAGAACCATGAAACACCGTTACGAAGCTCTGCTCGTGCTGAACACGCAAGGCCGGGAAGATACAGTCAAGGAAGTTATCGATCGATTGGAATCCGAGTTCCAACAAGAAGGCGCCCAGATCGGACAGGTGCAAAAAATGGACAAGCGCCAGTTTTCCTACATGGCAGGGCCGCTCAGCGGCGGATATTATGTGAACTTTGTCTTCAACGCTGAGCCGCAGTCAATTGCGAAACTGCGCTCAAAATTCAAGCTCGATCCCGAGATTTATCGCCAGAATTACCAGCGCCTTCCTGAGAAGAAGGAAAAACCTGCGAAAAAGGTGGCGAAAGCGAAATGACTTGGGTATAAGCTGGGAATGGCCAGTTTTAATAAAGTCATTCTCCTTGGAAATCTCACGCGCGATCCTGAGGTCCGCTATACCCCCAAAGGGAGCGCGGTGTGTGATCTCGGCATTGCCGTCAACCGCGTTTACACAACTGAGGGCGGCGAAAAGCGCGAAGAAGTTACCTTTGTAGATGTTGTGTTGTGGGCGCGCCTGGCTGAAATCGCCGGCGAATATTTAAGGAAGGGCAGGCCCGTTTTCATCGAAGGCCGTCTCCAAATGGACAGCTGGGACGACAAGCAGACTGGGCAAAAGCGGACCAAACTTCGCGTCGTTGGCGAGAGCATGCAGTTGCTAGGCGGTCGTCCGGGCGGCACCGCTGGTGAGACCGCCGAAGAAGATCGAAGCGCTGGCAGCAAAGCGACTGCGCCGCCGAAGTCCGCAAAATCGGCCGAGCCAGACGACGACGAAATTCCATTTTAGGAATAGCGTAAGCCTTCAGCTTGCGCCTTACAAATGAACGCGACAGAAGCATGTATCGCGCTCAATATGCTGCCGACAGTCGGGCCAGTGCGGCTGCGAAAATTACTGGAGGTATTCAAGCAGCCGCAAGAAATTCTCGCGACGAAACGCAACGAACTTCGAAAAGTCGAAGGAATCGGCAACGAAGTAGCCGATCAAATTAGCAACTGGAAATCGATTGTCGATCTTAGCGCGGAGCTTGATCGGATTCGCGAATTCGGAGCAGCGGTCATAACCCAGGAGTCACCGTCATATCCCAGGGCGCTGCGCGAGATTCACGCGCCGCCAATCGTGCTTTACGTTTGGGGTGGCCTGAAAGAACGCGACCATCACGCAATCGGCATCATCGGTGCGCGGCGCACCACACATTACGGAGTCGAATCCGCGAAAAAGCTCGCATATCAACTGGCCTACGCGGGATTGACCGTAATCAGTGGACTGGCGCGCGGGATCGACACCGCTGCGCATCAGGGAGCGCTCGCGGCAAAAGGCCGCACGATCGCGGTGATCGGTTCCGGCCTGGCAAGGCTCTATCCACCGGAGAACGCTGCGCTTGCCGAAAAAATTCGAGAAGGGAATGGTGCGATCGTGTCCGAATTCTCCATGGAAATTGAACCAGACCGCCAAACCTTTCCAATGCGCAACCGAATCATTTCGGGTTGGAGTCACGGGATTCTCGTCGTGGAGGCAGGCTTGAATAGCGGGGCGCTGATCACGGCATCGCAGGCCCTCGAACAAGGCAGATCGGTCTACGCTGTGCCTGGCCATATCAACGCTCCGAGCGCGATGGGATCTAATCGTCTCATTCAGCAAGGTGCCAAGCTGGTCATGGATGCCAGCGACATTTTGGATGATCTGCAGATTCTACTGCCTGAGGCAAAACCATCCGCCGAAGCCGCCGCGCGGCCCTTGCCGCAGCTTTCAGTAGAAGAGCGCCGCATCTACGACGCAATCGAAGCAACGGAGACATCAATTGATGACATTGCGGCGAAGACCGAGTTGCCGAGCGCGACAGTTTCGTCGACATTACTTCGGCTTGAGCTGAAGCGCCTGGTCAAACAGTTGCCGGGAAAATATTTTGTTAAGCTGGCATAGACCAGGGACTTCCAAAAGCCACAATTTTTTTTCGAGCCCGCGGCAATTTCGCTCGCGCTTGCAAAAATGCCATAACTGGGTTCGATTCCAGCCCCTCATGTCCAAGTCTCTCATCATTACCGAGAAGCCGTCGGTCGCCAGCGATATCGCTAAGGCGCTCGGCAAGGTTCCCAAAAGAGGCGACCACTATGAGAATGAGCAATATGTCATTGGGTGGGCGGTCGGCTATGTCACTGAGCTACTAATGCCGGAGGACATCGACAAAAAGCAGTACGGCTTCTGGCGGCTCGAAACGCTGCCCATCATTCCCAAGAAGTTCGAACTTAAGCCAAAGGAGGATTCAAAAGAAGTATTTGGTCGCCTCAAAAAGCTGATAGCGCGCAAGGATATTAAGGAGATCATCAATGCCTGCGACGCCGGGCGCGAGGGAGAACACATTTTTAACCAGCTTTGCGAGCTGGCGAAAAACAAACACCCGGTGAAGCGTCTTTGGCTGCAATCGATGACGCCTCAGGCCATCCGTGAGGGCTTTCAAAATTTGCGCGATGGCTCGGAAATGGCCGGTCTGGCCGATGCCGCGCGTTCGCGCAGCGAGAGCGACTGGCTCATCGGCATCAACGGCACGCGGGCAATCACCAAACGGATGTTTGGTTCGCGCGGGAGAAACGTGGCCTCTGTCGGCCGTGTGCAAACCCCGACGCTCGCAATGGTTTACGCTCGCGAATTGGAGATCCGAAATTTCAAGCCGCACGATTACTGGCGTGTTACTGCGAAATTCGGAATCACGCAGGGCGAATACCAAGGCATTTATCAGCGTCCCGACTTCAAAAGAAATGGCGACGAGCACGATCGAATCGACCGCATCTGGGACCGGACGGTGGCGGAAGCGGTTGTCGCTGCGTGTCAGGGCCAGCCGATCGCGACCGTTTCCGAGGAAAAGAAAGCCAGCTCGCAAATAGCGCCGCGCCTTTATGACCTGACAACGCTGCAACGCGAAGCGAACGGCCGCTACGGTTTTTCAGCCAAGCGCACGTTACAAATCGCGCAGGCACTTTACGAGAGACACAAAATGTTGACTTACCCGCGCACGGACTCCCGCGCCCTGCCCGAAGACTATCTGCCGGTCGTTAGGCAAACGCTGGGCAACCTTTCCGGCTCGCTGCAATCGCATGCTCAGAAGGCGCTCGAGAAAAATTACGTGCGGCTCAATAAGCGCATCTTCAACAACGCGCAAATCGGTGATCACTTCGCCATCATACCCACGGCTTCGGAAGTGAAGAACCTCGATGATGCAGAAGCGAAAATTTATGACTTGGTCGCGCGCCGCTTCGTGGCCGCGTTTTATCCAGCGGCGGAATTCGATGTCACGACGCGGGTCAGTCGGGTCGCAGTGCACAAGTTCAAAACTGAGGGCAAAGTCATGACGTCTGCCGGCTGGCTGGAAGTCTATGGGAAGAGTGCAGTAGATGAAAATTCAACGCACGGCAAAGCGCTGCCTGCCCTGATCGTAGAGGACAAGAACCAGGCAAAAACGCTCGAAGTGAATCTGCATGCCGAAGCGACCAAACCGCCGCCGCGTTACACGGAAGCGACGCTGCTCGCCGCGATGGAAACGGCGGGAAAATTAGTCGAGGACGAGGAGTTGGCCGAAGCAATGAAGGAGCGCGGTCTCGGCACGCCGGCCACTCGCGCGGACATAATCGACGGGCTCATTTATCAAAAATACATGCATCGAAATCAACGTGAGTTGGTGCCAACTGCCAAAGCGGAGCAACTCATCCAATTCCTCACCGCCGTGAAGGCGGCCGATATAACCAGCCCGGCGATGACCGGCGAATGGGAACATCAACTCCGCTTGATGGAGCATGGGAAGTTTCCGCGCGAGAAATTCATGGCCGAAATCGTCGAGGAGACCAAAGGCATCGTCGATCGCGTGAAGAAATTCGAGGAAGACGACTCTGTAGCACGCGAGACAGATATCCTGTCGCCGACTGACGGCAAACCGCTGCGGGAAACTTTGCGCGGCTACAAATCACAGGATGGCGAATTCATGATTTACAAGGTCATTGGTGGACGGAAAATGGAGGAGTCCGAGGTACGCGAACTGGTCGAAAAGGGTGTCGTCGGTCCGCTCGACGGATTCATTTCCTCCAAGACCCGTGCGACCTTCGCCGCCACGCTCAAACTCGTGAAAGACAGTAAGAGCGGGAAGTGGAAAGCCGAATACGATTTCGGCGACAAGGTCGATCTCGGCGCGGTGGAACCTTTCTGGACCGATCCCGCGACCGGCGCGGAATTATGCGAAGTCGGGTCGAGCTACGTTCTGCGCGAACGCGACAACGGCGAATGGAAACAAGTTTTCCGTATCCCGCGCCTCATGTGCAAAAAAGAGGTTTCACGCGAACAAGCCGTGCAGTTGGTCGAAAAAGGCAAGACCGATTTGATTAAAGGTTTCATCTCGAAAAAAGGCCGTCCGTTCGATGCGTTTTTGTTGCGCAACGATGCGCGGATTCGTTGGGAATTTCCGCCACGTACTCCGAAAACCGACAAGGAGGGCAAGCCCGTCCAACGCAAGGCGCGGGCGAAGGTCGATCTCTCCAAAGCCAAAGTGATCGGCGAAAGCAAAGTGCACGGCGGCGAATTGGTGGAGACCGATGATGCCTATTACGTCCGCAAACCAGAGCAGGACAACAGGCAAGTTTTCAAATTGACGAAAAACCTTTGCGAGCACGAGATCACGCCCGATGAAGTGAAGGAACTCCTCTCCGAGGGAAAGTCGCACCTCATCGAAAATTTCGTCTCCAAACGCGGTAACAAATTCGCTGCTCATCTCGTGCTCTCGCAGAAAAAGGACAAAGCCGAGTTCGAATTTCCGCCGCGTTAGAACGTCCTGGCTGAAATTTCAAAGGGCAGGCTGTAACTGATCGCCATTCGAACGATCTACTCCCGAAATTCATTTCGAAGAAAGGCCGCCCGTTTTCAGCGTATTGAAACTTGAAAATGGCAAGGTCGGTTTCGAGTTTCCCAAGAAAACTGAGCAAGTCGCGAAGCCGCATAAAAGAACCACGACGTCTAACGAGAGCCTTTGATTGGCAGTTCTGCGATCGATCAGACATTCATCGCCTGTCGCGGCTCAACTCGTTGCTGGACCTGATGCACCATGGCCACGGCGGCGATCAACATCAACGCTGCGATCACTTGGTGCGCGTGGAGCGTCGCGTGGAAGATTCCCCATGTGATGCACACCGCAGCGAGGGTTTGCATCATTTCAAAATAGCCGGCCGTTGATGCCCGTGTAAGCCGCAACCCTTGAAAATAAATCAAGAGCGGAATTCCGCCTGAGACTGACGCCAGGAACAACAGTAAGACGATTGCCTTAATCGTCTGCGCTTGCGCCGCCGCCGGCCAAAGCGCTGCACCGTTGAGCTTGCCGTAGCCTAGAAGAATCAACGTCATACAGGCGAGACCGATGACGATGCGCATGCTTGAGGCAAGCCGAAGCGACATACCGATCATTACGCCGCGGCCTGCTACGGTAGAGAGTCCCCAGAAAAGCGCACAGATCAGCGCGTATCCCGAGCCAACATTCAGGCCGGCGCGTTCGAAGGAGACACCAATCATGGTCGGATGCGTGACAGAAACGAAGACGCCCGCAACGATTGCGGTGGCAGCGTAAAAGAAGAAGCGACGGGCAAGCCGGTCACCGAAAAGCAAGAACGCCCCAATGGTTGATATAACGGGCTGGATATTGAGAACGACATTTACCACGGTCGGGTTCCCGTACTTTAGTGCCAGAGTGAAGAAGATCGTGCCGACTGCCGAGCCGGCGAAGCCTGAAAAAACAAGATAACCCCACGTGCGGGCCCGGACTTTTGGAATCTCCTTTAGACGTGGGATTAGGATTGGCAGGAACATGATCAGAATGAGCACGTGCTCCCAAAAAACGATGACCTTGGCATCGAATAACTCGTTAAGTGGAATGCGCCACGCGCTTTCTGTGCCCCAGAGCGCAGCTCCTAAACCCACCAACCATGGACCGTAGTAAGCGCTGCGCGGCGGGCGGTTTTGCATTTGCAAGCGTGTATCGTCGGTAGTGCGTTGCGTCAATGCGGCGCGTCCTTGCGACCTCAATGAAAAGCAATGCGAGGGCGCATCGCACTCCAAAGCGCGTCCGCGCATAGTTTTCCGACTGTCCGCTAACTCGTAACAAACAAACAAAGAAGCGTTGACACCACAAGGAATAGTATGGTAATTGCGATTCTCATACTATGCGTTGCCCCAAGTGCGGGTCTCGTGATGACAAAGTCATCGATTCCCGTCAGTCGAGGGATAGCTCCAGTATCCGTCGTCGTCGTGAATGCCTGAAATGCAAATATCGCTTCACGACGTACGAAGAAATCGAGCGCTCCGATCTGCGCGTGGTGAAACGTGACAGAACTCATGAACCATTTGATCGACGCAAACTGGCCGCCAGTATCGCGAAAGCTTTCGAAAAACGCTCCACCAGTCTTCTTACTTTGGAAGACACCGTGGACGAAATTGTCCACGAGCTTGAAACGAGCGGGCGTGAAGTTCCTTCATCCGTAATCGGCACCAAAGTGCTCGAAAAACTGCGTGGGATCGATGAAGTGGCTTATTTGCGTTACGCGTCAGTGTATCAGCAGTTTCAGGACGTCGATCAGTTTGTGGATGCCATTCACAGTCTTGGGCGTCGCGTAAAATCAAATGCGCTCCAACGGGAATTATTTCCGCCTGAAACCGGGCCAAACCCTGCGCCCGGATCAGACAAGATTCCAATCAGTAAGAATCATGGTCGCGTTTAAAGAAGAATTTCCATATCTCCGGACAGACTCGGGGCAGCTGTTCGAATTCAATCGCGATTGGCTGCACGCGGCGATCACGCGCGCAGCCGACGAAGCTGGGTACCCCAGTTGGTGGTTGACCGAGCACGTGACCGAAAGCATCGCCTTTTACCTGCACCTGCGAAATGACGAAAGCGTGGTCGCGTTTAGTCAGTTGTCGCAGACCGTGCGATATGTCCTGAAGGCAATTGGTTACAAGGAGATCGTGCCCTTTTTCGCGCCGGCTCCGCCTCCCATTTCCATCTCATTACTCGATATCGCTCACCATGCCGGCGCAGGCTACGAGCTCGCATTTTTTGATCTTTTGGAAAAGCGAATTAACGGCTTGATTGAAATTGGTGCTGATAATCTCCAGCTTTGCTCGCTGCAGCCTTGCGTGAAGCATCTGCGCGGAGTGAAAAGCTGGACGCGCTCCTGTGACGCATTGCGCGAGGAAATTGTTTGCTTCGTGCGCGAAAGACTGACGTCTGCGATGGATCCCACCTTTGCGAGGCTCGATTGTTCGCTGCGCTAAAGGAAGCTCCATTGGAGTCGCCGGAAGCTTGGAATCTATGGCGTTTCGCATTTGAATTACGGCCAGAATGGGCAGATTTACCCAAATTCTTTAGGTAACTAACACTCCACGCCATGACCATTTTCGAAAAAATCATCGCACGCCAAATTCCAGCGAAAATTATCTGGGAAGATGATGATGCAGTCGCTTTTCACGACGTTAATCCACAAGCACCCGTGCACGTGCTGATCGTGCCCAAGAGGGTGGTCCCTCGCCTTGCTGATGCGAAGGACGAAGATCGCGTCCTTCTCGGCAAATTGCTTCTGGTTGCTCGCGATCTGGCGAAGAAACTGGAGTTATCGAGCGGCTACCGCGTCGTCATCAATTGCGGGCCCGATGCGGGCGAAAGTGTTCCGCATTTGCATGTCCATCTTCTTGGCAAACGCGCCCTCGCCTGGCCACCGGGGTAAGGCCGCTACTCGCGAACAAGCGTCCAAGCGATCCCGATGACCCGCTTGTCCGCAAACTGTTTTAACGACTTTGGGAAAACAAGATACCTCGCTCCCTGCCTTTGTTTGAACCCAACGATTCCGAAGTCTGTCCCGCTTTCACTCTTTTGGACTGTCATCACCCGATTGTTCTTTAGCTGCGTTTGAAAATGACGGTCTGCAGCGGGTTTTTGCCAAAGAATGTAAATATTCGGCTTGCCGCATTTCTCCACTATCTGCGAAAAGCGTACCGTTTTAGTCTTTAGCAGTTTCATGATTCAGACGGACGAGGCGCCTAGCGCTCGCGCCCTACTGCAAAAAAGTCCGCCAGAGAACTACGGCAAGGAGGATCAGACTACCGTTGCTGCATTCCTGCCCTGGCGGGATTCGTAAGTCCTCAATCCATAGCCCCTGACGGAAAGCGAATTTCCCTGCAAGATTGGCATTGCGCAAGCTGAGCTGCCTTCGTTGAAAAAGCTGAGACATTGACAAGCCGTCACGCTTCTGTTTGCATCGACGCCGTGAAATGTTTCGTGTGGCTTTTGCTGGCTATTCTGTTCGCCACTGTGAACTCCTGTACAACACTCGTTAACCGGCGCGATCTTTACAGTCCTGAACCGGCACCAGATTCCCTGGAAGCGGCGCGCCAGTGGTACGGGGTCACAACAACACACACAACGGCAACAACGACTAGAAGCGAAGAAACCGTTTCGCCAGCGAGTGGACGCCGATATTAGTTAGTCGGCTCCTCAAACGAGCCGGACGACTCTTAGCCGAATGGCAGGTTCGCCTTGATGCGAGCGACATCCGTGTCGTCCACACGGGCCGCTTTGCTCAAATGGCGCTTTCGTTTCGCGCTTTTTACCGACAGCAAGTGGCGTCGCGAGGAGTGCGCTCGCAACACTTTGCCGCGCGCCGTGATCTTGAAGCGTTTTGCCACGGCTTTACGGGTTTTACTGCGAGCGATTGGCTTTGGCATAAGGCGACAAGATATTAGGTAGTTACGTTTTCACAACCGCCTTTTGTTGTTCGCCCCCCTTGCTTGGAACATTCGGCATTTTACGTAAAGCGCTTGCCCCCGATCATTTCGGAGTTGAACGTTCCTGAAACTTTCGAAGGTGAAGGAACCGCAGAATCAAAAACCGCATGTTATCATAATCGGCGCTGGATTTGGCGGCCTTCAGGCGGCGAAAAAGCTTGCTCGCAAAAATGTGCGGGTCACCGTGATCGACCGCACAAATTATCATCTTTTTCAGCCTTTACTCTATCAGGTCGCGACCGCCGCGCTCTCACCGGCAGATATTGCGGCTCCGGTGCGCTCTGTGTTCAGCAAATCCAAGAACGTAGAAGTCATCCTCGCTGAAGTACAGTCCGTGGATGTCGCTGCCAAAAAAGTAAAAACGGCCGATTTAGAATTCGACTACGATTATTTGATTCTCGCGACTGGCGCCCGGCACTCCTACTTCGGACATAATGGATGGGAAAAACTGGCTCCAGGATTGAAGAGTCTTGAAGACGCGATTGAACTCCGGCGCCGGATTCTCATGGCATTCGAATACGCGGAGAAGACCAACGATGAAGCCGCGCGCAAGGGGGCCATGACGTTTGTTATCATCGGTGGCGGACCAACCGGTGTAGAAATGGCAGGCGCGATCGCAGAAATTTCGCGCCACACACTGGCAAAGGATTTTCGCCATATCGATCCATCCCAGGCACGCGTCATCCTCATTGAAGGCGAGCCCCGTTTGCTCGCTGCCTTTCCCGAAGATTTATCGCATAGCGCACAAAAACAACTTGTCGCTCTCGGCGTGGACGTACGAACGGGGGTTCGAGCAACGAATCTTACTGAGGCTGGAGTGCAACTCGGCGACGAATTCATACCTTGTCGGGTTAAAATCTGGGCGGCCGGTAACAATGCCTCGTTCGTTGGCAAAACCCTTGGCGTTCCAGTTGACCGGGTCGGCCGCGCCGTTGTGAACGATGATCTTACGATCCCAGGCCATCCTGAAGTTCAGGTGATTGGCGATCTGGCGAATTTTTCGCATCAGACTGGAGAGCCTTTGCCGGGAGTGTCACCAGTAGCCATCCAAGAGGGACGGCACGCCGCGCGCAACATTCTTGCGATGATCAAAGGGCACAAACCGAAGCGCTTCCATTATTGGGATAAAGGAAACATTGCGACGATTGGGCGTAACAAAGCGGTCGCCGATCTAAAATTCATGCACTTGAGCGGTCTTCCGGCATGGTTGGCATGGTTGTTTGTGCACATCGTCTTCCTGGTCGGTTTTCGAAACCGCTTGCTCGTTCTTTTCCAATGGGCGTGGGCGTATTTTACCTTCGATAAAGGGGCGCGATTAATCACCCGCAATTTTCAGTCAGAGCAACGACCGCCGACGTGACTCATACCATGTTGAGCGACGCGAGACATCTCTGATTATTTTTTCAATTGCCCGGCAAAAACAATCTGAGATTCTTCGCTTCGCCCAGGATGACAACTCCGGATATTTCCGTCAGGAATCGTCAGCGAAACATCCCGGTCAATGGCGCCGATCTCCAAAGGTTCGCCGCCAAAGCAATGCGCCTCTGTCTGCAATTACACAAGCAAAAGGAGACGGACTTGAGTAAATTGCGCGAGGTCTTCGTCTGGCTCGTTTCGGATCGGCGGATAGCAGCGTTACATGGGAAATTTATGCATCAAACGGGTCCGACCGACGTGCTGACTTTTCAACACGGCGAAATCTTTATCAGCGTCGACACGGCAAGCAGGAATGCCCGCGCGTTTGGAAGCTCGCTAGCGAGCGAGCTTCGCCTTTATATCGTCCATGGGCTTCTACATCTGCATGGGTTTGACGATCGAACGCACGGTGACGCGCGGAAAATGGAACGGGCGCAATCAAAGATTCTCAAGGCCGAAATGAAGCGCCGATGATGAAGTTTTGCGAGAGGATCACCCATTACTCCGCGATGTGCGGTCGTTTGAACTGGAAGCGTCGTATGTTAGCGTTTCCACCATGAGTCGCGAGCGACGGCGGGGCGTCGGATGCCGGGCGCAGAGCAAAGGAACAGACAGAACGACTCCTGTTTTGGATGAGACTGGCTCTGTAACGACTGCGGAGCCCACCCAGGAAACGCGTGCGGAGGAAGATCTCGATCTTCCATGGCAAATAGTGGTCCACAATGATCCCGTGAATTTGATGAGCTACGTTACGATGGTTTTTCAACGGGTCTTCGGCTATCCACGCGAAAAAGCAGAGAGACATATGTTGGAAGTACATCAAAAGGGACGTTCGATCTTGTGGACCGGCATGCGAGAGCCTGCCGAGCTTTATGTGCAGCAGTTACATGGCTATCTCCTGCTCGCGACACTGGAAAAGCTCAGCTGATATGGAAATTTGCCGACACAACGATCATATCGAGATCTCCGAGCTGGACCCGTTTCTTGCCGAGCTTCTTCGGCAGATTCCCGCAAGCACCAGCCCAGACGGCGTACCCGCTGCCGAGCAACGGCTGTTCAGTTCTCCAACGAATGGAAAAGAACCGGAGCTGTGCGCGGAGTGGAAGCAGTACGTCGAACCTGAACTGCGGCGCCTTTTTCAGAGCGCCACCGAAACGGTGGCAGCCGATTTAGAACAACTAAATGGCAACGAAAAAAGTCTGGCCAACCGTACCCTGCGCATTCCCGCCAAACACGTCGATGCCTGGCTAAGCGCGCTCAATCAGGCACGGCTGGTCATCGCGGCAAAGAATAACTTCACGGAAATCGAGTTGAGCGATCACTTTCGCTCCCCGATTGGATCGCGCCGGGACCTGAGCCTGTTCCAAATAAACTTTTACGGTTTTCTCCAGGAATTTATCCTGCGCGACTTGGGTAGTTGAGAGAAGCGGGTAGCCTGATTAGGCCTCTTTCCGCGTACGCACCATGGCCATCAGGCGTTCTTTGATTGCGGTTGAAGACTTCGCCGGTCGCAGGCTCAATGCAAATGCTTCGTGTAACCCGTAACATTCTGCGATGTAATCTTCGGCCTTTTTGCCAAATTTCTTCCGCGCTTTTTCGAATTCCTCCACCTCTTCGGGCTCCAATGCACCAATGACATAGAGCCGCGATTGGTTTTGGAATTCCTTAAAGTTCACCTCTTAGCTCCTTGAGGCCGTCATAGATTTTTTTAAGTCCAAGTTCAAGCCTGGTCTTCACCGTGCCTAAGGGTGTATTCGTTTTAGCGGCGATTTCGCGCTGGCTCATCCCTCGAAAAAATGCCAGGTCGATAGCCTGTTGTTGGGCTGGTGGGAGGCCAACGATTACCTTGCGAATGAGGTCGCGCGTGTCACTGAGCACGATCTCCTCTTCGGTGGCATTATGTACCCATGCATCAGGCTGTTGTTCAGTTTCGTTTTGCAGACGTTCTTCTGCACGCGCATAAGCCTGCTTTTTCCGCAACCCGTCAATCGCCCGCCTCCGGGCCAATGTCACCATCCAGCCGAGCGGTTTACCCTTTTGCGAAGAGAAGTTTTTCGCCTGGTTCCAAATCTCCATGAAAATCTCCTGCAGGAGATCGTCGGCCTCGGCTTCGTTGTGAATCACTCGCAAAATAAGTGCCTTCAAAATGCCGTTGTAGCGGTCGTAGAGCTGAGAGAGCGCTTCGGCGTCTTCCTGCTGGATCGCCTTCATTAATTCCAGGTCGCTCGGGGCTCCGGGCTCGACTTGCGGCACGACAGAAACTGGTTGCGTCCGCGATTTAGCAAGGCGCGCACGCTTCCTTGGTTTGCGGCGTGGGGAAGAAATGAGTTTAGATCGTGGCATGAGGGTTCAAGACTCGCAGTAAGTCAATCAGCGTAGAGC
>JBKPLM010000290.1:0-14558 GCA_046731655.1 Verrucomicrobiota bacterium
TCACGCTAATGGCAGCGCTAGTCCTCAAGGAGAAGCTGAACATGCGACTAGCGGTTGGCGCGTTACTGATCAGCGCCGGAATAGTTCTGGTTTCAATGAGCTAGGAACGCCTCATATTGGAGGGCGGACCTCCTGCGACGCGGAACTCGCCCCTCCCGAAAATCATTCTCCGACGAGCAGCGGCCAAAGCCTTTTCAAGGCTATTGAATTGACCTGTTTGACCCGCTCGGCAGCCGGCAGCTGGGTTTTGGGGTGATCGAATTCCGCAGCGAAGCGCTGTTTCCAACGCGCATACTTCGGCAGTGAATACGCGCCACAAATATCGCCTCCAACGATCTGCGACGACTCGCGTAATTTCTCCAACGTCCATTGAAGATCTGTAATCGCGAAGCGCCCAGCCTCCCAATTTGACACCGCCTCGCCCGCATTGAGACAATCAAGGTCGATTGTGACGTAAATGTTTTGCCCGCCTGCTGTTTGCAAAAATCGCTCAAAGTGCTCGCGCCAATTATCACGCAGTATCGCGCCGCGGCGTTCTCGATCTTTAACCGATCGATCGTCAGCCCAAGGATGAACATCGAGAACGCCCGCGCGTTCGGCCCGACGGTTGCCGAAAATTTGGTGCGGCCACCAGCACTCGAAGTTTCCGCAACCCCACACACTCACGTGGCGCACGTTTGATAGCTCCAATGCGCGATTAACCCAACCACCGCATCCCCATTTCGGAGGCCGCACATCCCAATCCGGATGGTTATCGAACGACACCAGAACGAACGGTCCGGCAATGCGACGCAGTCGCAGCACCGTCAAATAGTGGAAGTCACCGGATCCGTAGAGCAAAAACGGCGATGCGAGAATCGCCTCGTGCTGGCGATAAAACTCGGCAACCAAACGTGGCGGCGCGGAGAAGCGCAAGCGTGGTCCCCACGCGCGTGCGTCAATCACAGGAAGACCCAACGGTTCGTCCCGCCACGCGTCATCCAGATTAAGATGAAGAGCACGCCCAACCAAAAATCAATTGTGCGTTTGCCGAAGAAATTGATCGTCGCTTGCTTTGGCGACGCGCAGATTTTCCTCGGCCTCTTTGTAACCTGGATTGAGGCGCAACGCTTCACCGAATTGAACAATGGCCTGAGAGATTTGACCTTGAGTCAGGTAAAGCCTGCCTAAACTATTGTGAGCGACCGCCAACTTGGGATCCGCAGCAAGCGCCGCGGTGTAATGCACTTTGGCCTCCTCGAGATCGCCTTTTGCAAATAGCGCCTCGGCCAATTTCAGTTGAGCGTCGACATAATCGGGTTTGAGCTGAACCGCCCGCTGCAACTCCCTCATGGCATCATTTCCTTTTCCTCCTGAGGCAAGGAACAATGCATGATTGTAATGAGCCTCGGGCCAATCGGGCAGGAAACGCGCCGCCGCTTCGTATTGAGGTCCGGCTTCGTCTCCGCGTCCGAGTCGCTGGAGCAGGCTTGCGTAATTGAAATGGAGCTCGCCGTTGTCAGGTTGAAGATGCAGCGCCTCTTCCATGTGCGGCGCAGCCGCATCATATTTGGCTTGCGCCATCAAAACAGTCGCAAGGTTACCATGCGCCTTGGCATCCTTCGGTTTGAAGCTGAGCGTGGCCTTATATTGTTCTTCCGCGCGCTCCCATTGGCCTTCTTTTTGCAACGCCACGCCGTAATCAAAATGCTGCTTTGCACCGACTGGCACATCCTCGACGAGCCATGCGCGCCGTTGGATCTCCGGCACATTAACGTGCGTTTGCCAAAACCAGAGCGCGCTTAACGGCACAACAAATACTGCAGCCCATTTCAAGCCGTGCCAGGCCCAGCCTGGAAGAAAACCGCCCAGTGATACGTCAGCCGTTCCACCCGCAAGCCCCAGCGATTGGCGCGTGGAGCGCTCTCGCACTTTCCAGATAAATCCATCGTAATAAAAATGAAGTAGCGTGGACGCTGTAACCACGCCAGTGAGGATGCGTTTAACGGTCTCTATCCCAAGATGGGCATTGAAATAACTGAGCGAACCGTAGGCGAACACAAGGCCCACATACAGGCCGATGAGCGACCCGCTTCGTCGAAACACGAAGCGCATGAATCCGCCGATGTTGCTATCCTTCTCCACGCGATTGCGATTGTAGATCCAGACGAGCGAGAGGTATTGCACGTCGTGGAAGACTTCGAATAGCGCAATACCCACGAGAATATTCGCGACGAGATTATTGCAGTACCACCAAAAGGCGATGCTGGTGACGAGTAAAGCCACCTTCACGGGGTTGGGTCGCTTCCCGATGATCCACATCCGGCCGAAATGGAGGAGAAAAAGGGCTGAGACCGCGATGGCTGCGAAAAGGATCAGCTGTTGGCCGTGATGAACGGCCGAGGCGGGGATAAAAGGTCCACCACACATGTAGTACGTATCGAGCGTGTCGCTTAGCCGGTACGGGGAAAGTGCTACCGCAGTGGCGAACCAGATTACGCACATCGCGAAATCGAGCCGTCGCGTGAGGGCATCGAATGTTCCCGTTTTCGCATCATAGATGCGGCAGAAGCCATAGGTCTGCATTAGTCCGTGCCAGACGCCCCAAAAGAAAACGACCAGCAAAATTCCCTTCAGGTCCCACCAAAAAAAGGCCACGCACACCGCGAGAAGGAATAGCGGCGCGAGAATAAAGCGCCATTTGAAGCGTTCGAATAAAGCGCGATCGCCATAGGCACGGATCATCCCCGGCAGGTGATGCCCCATTGCTCCAAACGCCGCGACAAAGAGATAAATATCCTGCGGACTCCAGCGCGCCTGGGCCAGCGCAAACGCCGGCAGCAGCACCAGCGGCGTGCCAACATACAGAATGAGATCACGCCATGAATCGAGTATCCATAACTTCGGCCTGGGCGCGCTCACCGGCGCAGGCGGGGCAGTTTGCAGACCTGAAAATGCGGGACCCTGCTGCATGAATTCGGGAGCTAGTTTTCCCTATCTTGCGGTGAAAATCAATCTCCGTATGCCGGGCAAATCTCCACTTGGATTGTCGATTTCCGTGCGCGCAATCCAACAGTCAGGTGCGAAAGCTAAGGTAGCCTGGTGAACAAAATCCAAGTCGAGAAACGGAGAGAGGGCAAACAGGAACGCGATTTCTTTTGCCGCATAAGCGACGCATTCCGCGTTTTCGCGCGCCATTCTGCCATGATACTCGGCAGCGCTTGGGTATTTACTGGAGCTGTCACCATCATTGCTGTCTGGCTTATTACCGGCCCCACTTTCCATTTTTCCGACACATGGCAACTGATCATCAACACTGCTACGACCATCATTACCTTCCTCATGGTATTTTTGATTCAGAACACCCAGAATCGTGACGCCAAAGCAGTTCATTTGAAATTGGATGAGATGATTCGCGCGCTTAAGGGAGCACGAAATCAACTTGTCGATCTGGAAGATCTTTCCGACGAGGAGCTGAAAAAACTCGAAGAGCAATTTCAACGGCTACGAAAAAAGGCGGAACACGACGGAACACATTCTCGCAAAGTCGAATCGGCCGAATCTCGTTGAAACGAACGCTTGTTTTGCTTAGGGCGGTTCGGCTCAGCGCTGCTTTTCACACTAAGGAAAACGGCCCATGGGGGCCGTGGCTACAGCGGCTACCGTCTCATCTTAATACGCTCGAATCACCGCTGATGGCGCGAATCGTATGCACAACCGAGCCGTCAATCGACATTAGGTTTCTGCGCCTGACCAGTGCGCAGGAAAACTTTGCCGCTCGGACACAACCGGAAAACCTCGCAGTTCGAACAATCGGGCTTGCGTGCATAGCAGCGGCGACGGCCATGCCAGATGAGCCAATGACTCCAGTCTGTCCAATGCTCGCGCGGCACTAGTTTCATCAGATCGGTCTCAATCTTTTCTGCGTCTTTGTGTTTCGTCAGGCTTAGCCGCTGCGATAGGCGGATGACATGCGTGTCCACCACGATGCCTTCGTTTTTCCCAAACGCATTGCCCAGCACCACGTTCGCCGTCTTACGGCCAACACCCGGCAACGCGTTTAATTCCTCCATTGTGTCTGGGACTTTACCGTCGTGCTCTTCCGCAATTACACGCATTGCTGCGCGAATGCTCTTCGTCTTGCTGCGAAAGAAGCCTGTCGATTTGATTGCCTTTTCGAACTCAGCCTGCGGCGCATCGGCATAATCTTTTGCCGTGCGATATTTCTTGAAAAGAGTGGGCGTGACCATGTTGACGCGTTTATCTGTGCATTGCGCCGATAGAATTGTGGCCACGAGTAGTTGGAGGGGATTTCGAAAGTCCAACTCGGTATGCGCATCCGGGTAAACTTTCGGAAAGGCTTTAACTAGTTGTTTCACCCGCTCGCGCGCGGTCATATTCTTAGCGCTATCAACATTCTTCGCGGTGTCATCCTAAACGAAAGTGAAGGACCTCTCGCAACCGATGATCGATCACGCAAGGAAATTTGTGTATTCAAAACGTCGAATGTGAGATCCCTCACTCTGCTCGGGATGACGCGCTACCATCGCGGCGATCAAGCGCCCGTGGCGTTCCCAAGCTTTCATCTGGGTATTATTCTCCAGGCCTGCTATGGATTTTCAATTCAACGATGGACGAATCAGCCACTGAACACATCGACCGTCGCCCAATCGCAACGCGCAATCGAAAGTGGGCTCAGGCAACGACCGCCTGGCTCGCATCACGAAATGTTTCGCCGAACGCAATTTCGATTGCAGGCATGTGCGCTTGCATCGTCGCGGGAATCGCCCTCGGCGCGACTTCAATTGGAGACTACCGAATCTTGTGGCTCATCGCCGCGATTGGCGCGCAATTACGTCTCACTGCGAACATGCTCGATGGGATGATTGCGCTCGCTTCCAGTCGCACGTCAAAAATCGGAGAGCTTTACAACGAAGTGCCGGATCGCATTTCCGACGCGGCGGTTTTCATCGGAGCCGGCTTCGCGTGGGGCGGAAATGTTACGCTCGGTTACATCGCAACCATTCTCGCCATCTTCACCGCTTACGTTCGTGCGGCAGGCAAAATCGCCGGTGCACCTAACGAGTTCTGCGGCCCGATGGCGAAACAACACCGCATGCTTGTCATCACGCTCATCTGTGTTTACGCAGCAACCACGCCGCGGTCCTGGCAGATCATCACACTCAACAAGTCGCAGATCGGTGTGATGACTTTGGGCCTTATCGTAATCGTCTTAGGCTGTGTGATCACGGTCGTTCGCCGGGTAGCGCGAATCGCCCACGCGCTACGAGCCTAAAATGAGCCAGCTCACGCGCGAACGACTTTTTGGATTCAGTCACGCCTTTGACGATCGCGTGACCGTTGTTCTCACGCTGACCGCTCTCACTTTGTTCCTAGTAGCACCAGTACTGATTCTTATCGTGACCCGCGCGGCGAACAGCTCCAGCGACAAGAGAACGGAACTCTGGGATCGTTATCGGTCCTGGATTTGGCTGGCGCTGTTCATCCTGATTCCGATTCTGGCTGGCGCTTTTTGGACCATCCTGGCCGTGGCGACACTAAGTTTTCTTTGTTATCGGGAATACGCCCGCATCACGGGGTTGTTCAGGGAACGAACCATCAGCCTGATCGTGGTCATCGGCATTCTTTTCCTCACGTTCTCGGTTCTGGATAATTGGTATCGATTCTACGTTGCTTTGTTTCCATTGACAGTCGCGTTAATCGCAATCGGAGGATTGATCCCCGACCAACCTAAAGGCTACGTCCAGCGTGTCGGCCTGGGTGTGCTCGGCTTCGCTCTTTTCGGAAGCGCGCTCGGCAACCTTGGCAACATGGCGAACGATTGGAACTATCGACCAATCCTTTTGCTGATCATCTTCGCCGTAGAGCTCAATGACATCTTTGCCTATATCTGTGGCCATTTATTTGGTCATCGAAAATTTGTCCCCAACACTAGCCCAAACAAAACAGTGGGAGGCGCGCTCGGAGCTATTGTGCTAACTACGCCGCTCTTTGCGCTTGGCGCACATTTCGTCTGGTCAGGTACTGCGCTCGACACGCCTGTGCGCCTGCTGGGACTCGGTATCATCGTCAGCATTGTGGGACAATTCGGCGATCTGATGCTCTCGTCTATCAAACGGGACCTCGGTCTCAAGGACACCTCAAAACTCATTCCCGGCCACGGCGGCATTCTCGACCGGTTCGATAGTCTGATTCTTGTCGCGCCTGCCGTATTTCACTACGTCAATTACTTTATTGGTTTCGCTGTCGGCCAACCGCAGCAAATCTTTACCGGCTGATGGAACCGTGGAAACTCCAGCCTGCCCGCGATACCGGACTGACTCCAAGCGAGCGGTTTCGCAGCGTGCGGCGTGAAAGCGGACTTCTCGAAAGCTTCGCGCATCATGCGTGTTTTTCGCTGCTGCGGAGTTACTTCGCGGTCGCACATCGACTGACGATCGTCGGCCGCAACAAGCTGCCGGTGCACGGGCCGTTTGTGCTCGCGGCGAATCATTGCAGTCACCTCGACGCATTGGCTCTTGGAGCAGCGCTTAGTCCCCACCATCGCGAACGCGCTTTCCCCATCGCTGCAGGCGACGTGTTCTTTCAGACTAAAATGACTAGCACCTTTTCAGCAATCATGCTCAATGCATTGCCGATGTGGCGAAAGAGTTGCGGGCCGCATGCTCTAGCCGATCTGCGTCGAAAGTTGCAGGAAGAAAAAGCGATCTTCATCATCTTCCCGGAAGGTGGGCGCAGCCGCACGGGATCGATGATGCGTTTCAAGCACGGACTGGGGATGTTGGTTGCGGAAACCGACGTGCCAGTCGTGCCGTGCGGACTTGTTGGAACTTTTGAAGCTCTCCCGCCAGAGGGGAATTTTCCGCGACCTGTCGCGATCAAGTTGGCCATTGGAGATCCGCTCCAGTTTTCATTAACCGCAAATGATCGCGCTGGCTGGTCGCACATCGCGGCGAGCGTCGAAACTCGAGTCCGTGATTTGGTTGATCAGTCCCGCACCGCGTAATCGACGGGGCGTGATCCCGAGCAGAGCGAGGGACCTCACAATCGAAGTTTTCAATACACAAATTTCATTGCGTAATCGATCATCAATTGCGGGATCCTTCACTTCGTTCAGGATGACAACGCCAAGAATAACTGATCGATTACACGAAGCCGAGAGGAGACGAACGCGTCGCGCAACTGGCGGAGTGGGATAACTGCCTAATCTCGCGCCGCGTAACGTTCCAGTTTTTTGGCGAGATCCGGTGGAACGTGGGCGACGATCACAGCGTCGCTCCCTTCATAGCGCAGCTCCAGCACGTGACCGACTCGATGGATCTCGGCGATTAACGCGGATTCATGCGAAGGAATACGAAACCGCGAGCGTAATCGCCACGAGCTGAGCGCATCTTCCAGGGCCTGCACCAGTTTGCTGACCCCTTCTCCCGTTCGCGCAGAGATCGCGACGCTCCCGGGAAAGCGTTTCAAGTATGAATCGGCCAACTCGCGATTGGGCAAGTTATCGATCTTGTTGAACACGATCACCGTTTGCTTGCCATAAGCATCCAATTCCTTGATCACGCCATCGACCGCTTCCATCTGCTCGTCCACGCGCGGATGACTAAGATCGACAATATGAATGAGCAGATCGGCTTCGCTCACTTCCTCGAGGGTGGCCTTGAACGATTCGATCAACGTGTGGGGAAGTTTTCGCAAGAATCCAACGGTATCAGTGAGAAGGACCCGCTGCTTGTTAGGCAAAACAAAACTGCGCGTGGTGGGATCGAGTGTCGCGAAAAGTTTGTTCTCAGCAACGACATCCGCGCCGGTGAGCAAATTCAACAGCGTGGATTTGCCAGCATTCGTGTATCCAACCACTGCGGCAACAGGCCATTGATGTCGTTTGCGACCTTCACGCTGGATTGCGCGCGTTTTGCGCACCGCTTCAAGCTCTCGCTCGAGCCGCGCGATTCGCTCTTGGACGCGCCGTCGATCAACTTCCAATTGTGTTTCGCCCGGTCCACGCGTGCCAATCCCGCCCGTCTGCCGTGACAAGTGATGCCACATTCGGGTGAGTCGTGGCAAAAGGTATTGCAACTGAGCCAGCTCAATTTGCAATCGGCCTTCCCGGCTGCGGGCACGCTGCGCAAAGATATCCAGAATCAACTGCGTTCGATCGAGGACCTTGCGCGCGAATAAATTCTCCAGGTTACGACCCTGCGCGGGTGAAAGTTCATCGTTAAAAATCACCGAGGTCACCTGTTGGTCGTGACACGAATCCTTGATCGCCTCTGCCTTGCCACGACCGATGTAATAGGGCGCAGTCGGTCTCGGCAACTTTTGCGTGACTGTATCGACCACTTTCGCGCCCGCAGAACTCGCCAGCTCGCGCAGTTCTTCGAGCGAATCCTGCAAATCCCATTTCGAGACCCCGTCCCTTTCCAGCCCAATCAGGAGCGCGCGCTCCTGGGTGTTTTTCGGACGGGTTTCAATCATCCCGAGATGCAAGTTGCTGCGACCGGGGATTGCGGCTTGCGGCCCGGACGTTGCAGTGGCGGGCGCTGACCGCGGCGGCGCTGATCCGGCAACCTTTGCGATTGCCGGGCTCGACGCCCTCGGCTACAGGATTTTGCGAACGCGTTTCGATCATTCCTTTGCGCGAACCCTCGAAACCTTTCGGCGCTCCGAATGCATTCGGAGCAGAATCCTTGCTTCGTTGTGAGTAAGAAGCGACAAGTTCAGCGGTAAAAAATTAGTTTGTCGCCGAAACCAGGTCAACTGTCTTTTGGCATATCGGCGCGTCGACTGCTGAATCGCGGCAATACATTGCGAGATCGACATTTTGCCATCGAGCAATTCATGAATTTCGCGAAAGCCGATCATCTGCGATGCCGTCGAACTCACCTTCCCGGCGGACTGTACTTCTTCGATAACGCCGTTTTCAAACATTGCTTCTACTCGCTGATTGATTCGGGCATAAAGCTCGTCCCGATCGCGGAAAACAAAGACACCTGTAGCCGTGGGCGCTGACCGCGGCGGGATCTTTCCCAAGCCGCCGGGGTCAGCGACCCCGGCTACAACTTCCGACACAGGTTTGCCAGTGAGCAAACAAATCTCCAGAGCACGGACAACGCGACGGCGATTTTTCATGTCAATCTTCCCCGCGGCTTGGGAGTCGAGTTCAATAAGTCGGGCGTGCAATTCGTCCAAGCTCATGACGTTCAATCTTTCGCGTAGCTTTGGATCGGATTCCGGCAACGACGCCAGCCCATGGGTGAGCGCTTTGACATAAAGTCCGCTACCACCAACAACGATCGCGAGCTTGCCGCGCGATTGAATTTCATCAATGGCACGCGATGCGGTGCGTCGATATCGTTCTGCGTTCATCTCTTCGTGAAGGGGCGTTGTGCCGATCAGATGATGCGGAGCCTTGGCAAGCGTTGGAGCGTCCGGTTTCGCCGTGAGAAGATCAAGCCCGCGATAAATTTGAAACGCGTCTGCGCTTACAATTTCTGCGCCAATTTCGCTGGCAACGTCAGCTGCTAGGTCGGACTTTCCGCTTGAAGTGGGTCCGACGATAAAAAAACTGCGCCTCATCCAATCAGCGGATCGGCGTGCTATTTGTCGCGCGCGGCCTTGACAATTTGAACGAAGCTGCGCGGGTCGAGGCTGGCGCCGCCGACGAGGGCGCCGTCGATGTCGGGCTGGCTCATGAGTTCGCCTGCGTTTTCGGGTTTGACGCTGCCGCCGTACTGAATGCGTACTCGTTCGGCTGTCGTATCATCGGCCATTTTAAGCAAAGTGTGGCGAATGAACGCGTGGGCTTCCTGAGCTTGAGCGGGCGTCGCGTTGCGGCCAGTGCCAATGGCCCAGACCGGCTCATACGCAATCACTGTTTCCTGCAATTCCTTTGGGGTGAGGCCAGCGAGACTGCCACGTAATTGGATCGACAATATCTTGTCCACGTTGCCCTTATCCCGCTGCTCGAGCGTTTCTCCAATACAGACAATGGGACGCAGCGTCGCCTCGTGCGCAGCGCGCACTTTGCGATTCACAATTTCGTCAGTCTCACCAAACAGGGTGCGGCGCTCGCTGTGGCCGAGCACGACATAGTGCACAAACAAGTCGCGTAGCAATGCGGCACTGATCTCACCGGTAAATGCGCCCCACTTTTCCCAATACATATTTTGCGCACCCACCTTGATGTTCTGCGCTTTGCCGAGTGCTTCCATGACTTTTGCAATCGCAGTGAATGGTGGCATGATCACCACTTCGACATCGGTGATTTCACCCAGATCCAGCAGCATCGATTCGACAAATCGCGCCGACTCGGCCTGCGTCATATTCATCTTCCAATTAGCGGCGACGATTTTCTTTCTCATGTCATTCAACGTGATTCCGAGCGAAGCGAGGAATCTCCCGATTTATCGAGGCGTGGCAAATCTCTCATTATTCGTGAGATCCCTCCTTACCCCCGGGATAACAAGCAGCGCTATGAAGTTTTTTGCGCATGTGATTTGCTTCCTCGGTACAGATTCAGAACTGAAAATAGATGAACGGCGTGTAGTGCGGCGGAACAAATAGAAGGACGACTGCAAAAGTGCAACCGTAAGCCGCCGCGAAGACCGGGGCAGGCCATTGTCGCCATGATTCGCCAAACCATCGGCGAGAATTGAGCCAATGGATGAAGACAAGTGCGACAACCACCAAAAGGAACCATCGGTGGAAATGTTGGTTACCCCCGCCATGAAATAAGGCGAACTGTTTTAGAATTGTTCCCGCACTGCTAAGGTCATGCGCGCGGAAAAAGATCCAGGCAACGCATACCGCATAGATCGTAATCGGCCACGCAAACCAGCGCATCGTCCGCGCGGCCCACTTGAGACCCTCGGTAAGGCGGGTCCACTCGCGATGAATGAGGAGCGCGGTTCCATGTAATGCGCCCCAGATAACGAACGTCCATGCAGCTCCGTGCCAAAGGCCGCCGAGCAGCATTGTGATCATGACATTTCGGTAGGCAAACCCGCGCGAGCCGCGATTTCCGCCGAGTGGAATGTAGAGATAATCGCGCAGCCAACTTGAGAGACTAATGTGCCAGCGCCGCCAGAAATCAGAGACGTTCCGCGCAAAGTAGGGAAACTGGAAGTTGTTCGGTAATTGGTACCCAAGTAGCCGGGCAGCAGCGATGGCCATGTCTGTGTAGCCCGAAAAATCGCAGTAAATCTGGATGGCATAGAACAGCACGGCAATCCACGCGCTCGTTGGCGTGAAATCCGCCGGATGAACGAAGTAGCGGTCGACGGTCGGCGCGACTCCGTCGGCGATGCACGCCTTCTTGATGAATCCCGCCAGGAACAACATTACCGCCCCGCGCACATCGACATTGGAAAACTTCTTGGCCGAAACGAGCTGCGGCAGAAAGTACACTGCACGGACAATCGGCCCCGCTACCAGTGGCGGGAAAAAACTGACGAACAACGCAAGATCGACAAAATTCGATATGGGACGCTGCTTGCCGCGGTACACGTCGATCGTGTAGCTCATCGAGTGAAACGTGTAGAAGCTAATGCCGACCGGTAGAATAATGTTGAGCGTGTTCACGCTCGCCGGTAAACCGAGCCAGGCCAGAAACCCGGACGCCGAAGATACAAAAAAGTTAAAGTATTTGAAAAAAGCCAGGACGCCGAGATTGACGCACACGCTGGCAGCAATCCAGAAGCGCCGCCATGCCGGACTTTCACTACGTCCGAGCATTTGTCCGACGATGTAATCCACCGTCGTGGATCCGAGGACCAAGAATGTGAATTTCCAATTCCAGGCCGCGTAAAAAAAATAGCTGCAGAGGAGAAGCCACACTTTCCGCGCGGCGTTTCTGCGCATCGTCCAGTAGACGATGAAGACAACCAGAAAAAACCAGAGGAAGCGAAATTCAACGAACGACATTCGAACAGAGAATGGGGTGCGAAGTTAAACTGGGAGCCATTGGTTTTTGGTCACTTGTTTCCGCCTGCTCGCGCAAACTCCACAAAATTCGCTGCAACAAGACGCGTGAATTCGTCTGCTCCCGATTTAGTCAGATGTTGCCCATCGCGACGTACGCTGCTGCGATAGAGGTTCGGATAAGTTCGAGGGTTATTAAACGCCATCACAACACCCGGTATCCCGGTACTTTCGGTAGCGATGTTAATTTGCGTCGTGCTTGGTGTGATCAAAAAGATTGGCGTGGCTCCAATATTCCTGACTTCTTGCGCGCACTGCCGGTAGGCTTCCAACGCGTAAGGTGAAAGAGACCGTGTGCTGCTTTGCGCCACTGCAGTGGCGAGCCCACGCTCATACGCTGCGGCCTGGCTGGGAGACATTCGATTCGGTCTGGTGACATAACCATCGCTAGCTGCGCCAAGGTAGCTTGCACGACGTTCCTTTGTGTCGTGACTCAAGAAATAGTCCAGAACATCAGCTGCCCTTGCGACGTTGGTATAATTTTTTTCAAACTGCCCCGCATAAAATGTCAGCAGGCTGCCGGTGCTCTTGTCGTCGTTTTGGGGCAGCATGACTTCGCCAAGTTTTGCGGGATTCGGCAGCCAAACCGGAGTCGTGCCCGCGTCGGTAAGTTTTCGTAAAAGGAGCGATGTCCGCTTCCAGTCGGCCCAATAAAGTGCACGGCGACTGGTCTGGTTTTCTGGGGACCACTTTGTTTGGAGTTCATCGTATTCAATGAAGACCCATTTCAAGTTACGGGGCTTCAGGTTCAAGATCTGCTCAAGCAGGTAAGCGGTTTCCGGCAAATACATGCCGCCAATGCCGAAGTTGAAGCTGTGCGTCGGCTGCCCGCTCTCGTGTGTGACGCGATCGAAAACAGCGGGCGAGATCTGAAAGTAAATCCGGCTCGATCCAATAAAGAGTGTGTCGAACTCGTCCTTGTGCGCGGCGAAAAATCGGAATTTTTGCGAGACCCCGCCGTCGATTTTTGGAAATGGCAGGACCGCGCGCAGACCGATACAGGTTATGAGGAATGCGGTTACAGCAATGGCCGAATTGGCCAGTGCATGGATCAGGGTTTTGCGCCGGGTCGCCTTGCACGGCATTGGAGGTTCAACGTGAACCTTCGACACGACCTGGCGAACTGGCACAGCTTATTTCCTGTCGCTTAACGCGGCTACGCCCGGCAGCTCCTTGCCCTCCAGTAATTCAAGGGATGCACCGCCACCGGTAGAGATGAACGTCATTTTGCCGGCAAGCCCAGCCTGCTTCACCGCGGTCACAGAATCGCCGCCGCCGATGATTGTCGTCGCGCCCGATTGCGCGAGTGCTTCCGCGATTGCCATTGTCCCCTCCCCGAACTCGGGAACCTCGAAAACGCCTAGTGGCCCATTCCACAGAATCGTTTCGGCCTTAGCAATTTCTTCTTCATAAAGCGCAATCGTCGCCGCCCCGATATCGACTGCCTGCCATCCATCACTGATCCCATGCTGTGTCGAGAGCCGACTTGTGTTTCGCACGTCTGCCCCGGGGCGAATTTCGTCTGCTTCCACGGCGTCAATTGGAAGTAGAAATTTTACGCCGCGCTTCTTCGCCATTTCGAGAAGTTCGCGCGCGAGATCGAGTCTGTCCGATTCGACCTTGCTTGCGCCGACCGGTATGCCCTCCGCCTTCAGGAACGTGTTTGCCATCGCGCCCCCAATCAAAATGACGTCGGCTTTTTCCATCAGCGCTTTCAAAACCCCGATTTTATCGGAGACCTTCGCGCCGCCCAAAATAACCAGGAAGGGCTTCGCTGGGTTCTCGAGGCCGTCGCGCAAGTGTTTCAATTCTTTTTCCATGAGGAAACCCATCGCCGACTTGCTCACAAATTTTGTGATCCCGACGGTGGACGCATGCGCGCGATGGGCGGCGCCAAAAGCATCGTTGACGTAAAGATCGCCGAGACTGGCAAGCGGCTTGGCAAAATTCGAGTCGTTCGCTTCTTCACCGGGCTGGAACCTGACATTCTCCAACAGCGCCACATCGCCGTTCTGCATATGTGCGACGATTTTCTCCGGCACTTCACCAACCGTATCGTGACTGAAAATGACCGGTTGATGGATTAGTGAGTGCAAATAATCGCCGATCGGGCGAAGCGAATATTTTTCAACCGGCTTCCCTTTGGGCCGGCCAAAGTGCGACATCAAAATCGTTTTGGCGCCGTGTTCTCGCAGATAGTTGATCGTGGGCAGACTTTCACGAATCCGGGTGTCATCAGTAATGCGAATCCTGCCGCCACGCATTTCGCTCGGCACATTGAAATCCACACGCACCAGCACCCGTTTTCCCCGTACATCAAGATCGCGAAGTGAGAGCTTCGTCATAGCCACTAATTAGAAGCGATCACGAGAACGATTAAGAGGCCCTATTTCGCCAGCATTTCCATCAGGTCCACGCAGCGATTGCTGTAGCCCCATTCGTTATCGTACCAGCCGACTACCTTCACGAAGCGGTTCCCAAGCATAAGCGTCAATTGGCTATCGAGAATGCAGGAGTGTGGATTGCCGACGATATCTTGCGAAACGAGCGCTTCGTCGCTGTATTCCACCACTCCT
>JBKPLM010000291.1:0-6531 GCA_046731655.1 Verrucomicrobiota bacterium
GGTCCTCGGCCAACCGGAACACGATGTCGAGCGGGTGCACGTTCGCCTTCATCCACTTGACGACGTCCTCACCCAGATACTTGCGGGCAAAAAACTCGAAATCGATCAGGCCGTAATAGTAGTCGAAGTACTGATTCGGCCCGACTTCGATGTCCAGTCCTTCAATCGTTGCGTCGACCCGTTTCTTGCAGATGCCGATGCAGGCTTTCTGATAGGCCTTCTTTTCGTCCATCAGCTCGCTGAGCGAGAACAGCGTCATCATCACCTGTTGCGGAAGCGACAGCCCGGCTGTGTGATTGAGGGCGATGTCGCGGCTGTCGGCAACGATGCGGTCGATGAAAGCGAACTTGCGCGGCTCGAGAGTGAGCCCGCCGTAGCGCTTGTCCAACAGTTTCTTAATCGGCTCGGGATGCGCGGCGATCATCTTGTCAAAGATGTTGTTCTCGTAGACCGCGATCGCTCCGAGCCGCCATCCGGTGCAGCCGAAGTACTTGCTGTATGAGTAGACGCCGATCGTGTTCTCCGGGAACTCCCCCATCAGCGAACGGAAACCCGGGACGAACGTGCCATAGACGTCGTCGGTCAGCAGGATCAGGTCTGGCCGTTTTTTGAGAACGGCCCCGATTTTCTTAATCGTCTCTGGAGAAAGCGCGACAGCGAATGGATTGCCAGGATTGACGATGAAGAACGCCTTAATCTTCGGGTCGAGGAGCTTTTTGAGCTCTTCATCCGGATATTGAAACCGATCCTCCTGTTTCGCATGCACCTCGATGTAGTGGAGGTCGTAGTCCTCCAGATGCGCCATCTCCAGGTAGGGCGTGAAGATCGGTACCCCGAGCGCTATCGTGTCGCCGGGATTGAGAATCCGGTTACTTTTTAGCGACTTGAAAATGTAGCACATGGCGGCAGTGCCGCCCTCGACCGCGTAGATCTTGAACTTGCCTTCGGGCCGCGGGTTTCCGCACATGGCCCACTCCAGGTACTCGTGAACGATCTGTTCGTTGTGCACCAGCATGCGGTCTGGCACCGGGTAGTGGTCGCCTATGATGGAATCCACCAACTCGTGCACGAACTTGTCGGCGTCGAAGCTGAACTTGTTCACCGCCCACGGCACCATCGCCTGCAGGAACGACGCCCCCGGCATGTCGTTGTGTTTCGCGAGCCAGGCTTCAAGTCGGCCGGCTATTCCCGATGCGCTGGGCATCCCGCCCACGCCGGGTGGCAGGTCAAGCACGCGCTTGCTCTCAGTAATTGCGAACTGTCCGAGAAGGAAAAACGCTTCGCGCGGCTCAGTGGCGACCCAGTTTGGATTGCCACGACCGGCGTTGAGGTACGACAGAGAATTTTCCAGCGCCGTTTTCGATGCCACTTTTTGGACGAAATCCTTGATCTCGAAGGGACCAAGTTTGTCGAACTCTTTCAGTCTCGCAGTATCTGATAATGGGCGACTGCCACGATGAGGTTGTCCCTTAGCCTTTCCAGGCCGAGAGGCTTTGCGTGTTTTTGTCATACTTTTGTTTGTTGTTGAATCATGTTCGGAAAATGTGTTCTCACGAAAGTAACATGATGATGATCATGCCCCAGATGGTGAGCAGCGTGTTACCGACGGCATAAGTCACGGTGTAGCCGAGCGCTGGGATCTGGCTCTTGGCCTGGTCGCAGACCAGACCAAGTGACGCGGTCGTCGTGCGCGACCCGGAAATGATTCCGAGGTTGAGCGCGTCGTGGAAGCGGAACACGTACTTGGCGGTGAACATGCCGAGAATCAGAGGGACCGTCGTGGCGACCGCGCCCCACAGGAATAGACCGACGCCCTGCGTTTTCAGACCGTTGACGAAGCCCGGACCGGCGGAGATGCCGACGATGGCGATGAAGATGTTGAGGCCGACCGAGTTCATGAACCAAACGGTGGGCGTCGGAATGCGTCCAAAGGACGGGCGGACCGAGCGCAGCCATCCGCCGATGATCCCGAAGATCAGCGCTCCGCCGGCAGTCGACAGGGTGAGCGGCACGCCGGCCACCTTGAAGACCAGCGCGCCGATCAGCGCGCCGATCACGATCGCCGCGCCGACGAACGCCATGTCGGTAACATCGGTCGGACGGTCGGCGACACCCAGCATCTTGGTGGCGGCGGCAATATCCTCCGTGCGACCGACGAGGGTAAGCAAGTCGCCACGATTGACCTCGGTGCCCGGCAGGATGGGGATATCAGTGGCGGTGGCGCCGCGCGTGATCTTGCGCAGGAAGACGCCGCGCGCCGCCGGCCGCGTCGCCAGTTCCTCGAGCGTCTTGCCGTCGACCTCCTTGTTTGTCACCAGGACGTCGACGCCCTCCACTGGCACGGCGAGCAGTTCACGGTCCTCGACTTCGACCGCCGCTGCCCCGAGGACGTTCACGAGCACTTCGCGCTCGCCCGCGACCGCCACCACGTCGCCTTCCTTCAGGACGATGTCCGCAGTCGCATCCATGATCTCGCCCGCGCGCCGAATACGCAGGATGAAGAGGCGCGCGTCGGGTACCAGCGACTCAGCCTCAGCCACGCGCAGACCGGCGGCTTTGCCACCCGGCTGCACCTTGTAGGCGCGCAGCGCCCAGCGAGTCCAGGCCGTGCCCGGACCGCCCAGCTGTTTCTTGCCGCCCCCATGCTTCTCTTCGTAGTCCTTGCAGGCGGCGACTAGATCGATGCCCAGTAGCTTCGGGCCGATGATGGCGATCACGATCGCCGAGCCCATTGTGCCGAACATGTACGTGACGGCGTAAGCGATCGGCATCGAGTCGAGCAGGGCCTTGGCTTGATCGGCGGGCAGGCCCAAGCGGTTGATGGCGTCGGTCGAGAGCCCCATCGCGGCAGAGATCGTCTGCGAGCCCGAATAGAGTCCGGCCGCGTAGCCCAGCTCGTAGCCGGCAAACTTTGCGACCACCACGCAGGCGACAAGACTGAATACGCACTGCACCACTGAGAAGATCGCCTGTGGCAGTCCGCTGCTGGCAATCCCGCGAACGAACTGCGGCCCTACGGCATAGCCGACGGCGAAGAGGAACATGAGGAATGAAAATGCCTTGAGCGGCTGGTTGACCGTGATCCCAATCTGCCCGATCACCACGGCGGCGATGAGGGTAGCGGTCACCGATCCGAGACCGATCCCCTTGTAGGTGAACTTGCCGAAGTAGTAACCTAAGGCGAGCGCGAGAAAAATCGCGATTTCCGGGTAGGTCTTAAGCGTCGTGAAGAACCAGTCAATCATGTTATGCTCCGTGTTAGCTCGATTGTTTCAGTTGTTGAGGTGGTCAATGGATTAGGCCTTTCGCGTTCTTTTTTTGGGAGCGAGCCGACGAGAAGCTCGACGACTAGGACTCGCGTTTTTTCTTCTGCTCGCGCCAAGCTTTTGGATTTTTAGAACCTTCAGCCCGGTCGCTGCGTGGTAGCCGTGGATCTCCTTCACGTCGAGCTTGCGCATGAACTCAATGGTCTCAGCTGTGATAACCTGGCCGGGGACGAGAATAGGAAAGCCGGGGGGATAGGGGATCACGAAGTTTGCCGATACGGCCTGGCCGCGCTTCACCAGATCGTCGATCTCCTTGCTGTTCAGCTTGACATGTGTGCAGTTATTCTCGTCGTAGGCGAGAAAGAAGGGCGTGCGCATATCACCTTCGTTAGTCTTGCTCCGCGGGTTGTCGCGGAAGGCGTCATGGAAGCGGCTGAAGTTTGGGAGATCAGGCACGTCGGTGATGAGGCTCTTGACGCGCGCATCAAACGCGGCCTTCTCATCGGGGTCCTTCGAGAGGGTGCGATCCAGCTCACGGGAGATGTCCGCCAGCACCTTGATCAGGTAGGCGATGTCACTACGGGTGTTATTGATGTTAGTTTGAAGAAGGATGCTGTTACGCGAGGTCTTGTTAAGCTGGATGTCAAACTTGCTCGCGAGCATTCCCTTGAACGATGTGCCATCAAACCCGGCGGAACCGCATAGCAGGGTGACGCGAGTGGGATCCAGGACGAACTCATCGGTCGCCCACGCATCATAGATGGTTTTCCAGCTCACACCATCGGCATGGAAATCCTCGAACCCGCTGGCCCGGTGTTCTGCGGGCACCATCTGGGCATTGGTGGCAATCGTGAAGTATTTGGAGATGAGCGGATGTTTGTTTACCTCGCGGCGGAGGATCAGGGAGAGTTCGATCGCGCGGCCGACGAGCTCGTACCCTTCCAGCTCCGCCTGGCGACGGGCGACATCGAGGGAGGCGATGAGCTGCAGATTCGGCGAGGTGCTGGTGTGCGTGAAAAATGCCTCTTTAAATGGTCCCTGCGTGCTCTCCCAGCAATCGTCGTTCACCATGATATAGGAACCCTGACGGAAGCAGGACAACGACTTGTGGGTGGAGGTCGTGGCATAAACTCGCAGCTTCACTGCGTCAGGATCCGGAAGGAGGTGCGTGTCGAGGAGTTTCGCGCTTTTTGGATCGAGCTTGCCGTGCTTCTTCTTGAACTCGGCATACTCAGCTCGGTAGACGGCGCTGGCATAGCGCTCTCGCAACGCTTCGCAGGCCCCCATGGCTGAGCGCATGCGATGGAATTGAGAGAAGCGGCTGTAGGCATACCATGCCTCGTCCCATAAAAAGACAATGTCTGGTTTGATTGCGAGGACCTCTTCCATGAAACGCTGCACGTTGTAAACGTGGCCATCAAAGGTGCAGTTGGTGAGGAGCAGCATGCGCACGCGGCCAAGCTTGCCTTCCGCCTTCAGGTCCAGCAGCGCTTTCTTAATCGTGCGCAGGGGCACCGCGCCATACATCGAGTATTCTGTCAGCGGATAGGCTTCGACGTACAACGGCTGACCACCCGAAAGTACCAAACCATAGTGGTGGGACTTGTGACAGTTCCGGTCCACCAGCACGATGTCCCCCGGCCGAACAAGGGCTTGCACCGCGATCTTGTTCGAGGTTGAAGTGCCATTCGTTCCAAAAAACAGCTCTCCGCATCCAAACGCCCTGGCTGCCTTTTGCTGGGCAATCCTTATGTTGCCTGTCGGTTCGAGCAGCGAATCCAGGCCGCCGGTTGTCGCGGAAGATTCAGCCAGAAAGATGTTAGCTCCATAAAAGTGGCCGAAGTCTCGAATCCAATGGGAGTTGAAGATGGATTTGCCTCGGGCAACCGGAAGAGCGTGGAATGTGCCGACCGGACGGCGCGCGTAGTTTTTGAGGTTATTAAAATATGGTGTGTCATAGCGCTGATTCACGCCTTCGAGAAGAGCGAGATGGATTTCCATCAGGTCTTCGAGCCCGTAAAAAATGCGCCGGATGTTTTTAGAATCGAGGTGACTCGCCACTTTTTCAGCTGCCCCATCCACAATAAGATAAATGTCGAGTTCAGGACGGATCTTCCCGATGGCTTGTGCGAGAGCCACTCCATAATCCCTTGGCTCCAGTGAACCGGGCTCCAGAGAAAGGTGTTGCTGCAGATAAGCGCGTAGCAGCGGTGCGTCGAATTGGGACTTGAAGCGAAAATTGTCCTTGATGACTACGGCCTGCACATCGGCGTTCATCACCACGCCGATCACGCCCTCTTCAAAACTTGGCACCGTGACCGCTTCATACACAAACGGGTCTTCCGGACGACGAAGTTGACGCAGTTCAGCGCGTCCCTGACGTACCTGTTCAGGAGTTGGATCATCGCTGACAATCAGTACCTCAAAGTAAGGTTTGGTCAGATCACCTGTGTCGAAGTAATCTTTGAGCAGTCGATCATTCCGTTCCGTCTCTGCTTCCTCGCCCGCCTTCCAGGCATTGCTGGAACGACGATAGGAACCAGTGATGATCGCCTTGGCGATGCGGTTTGTTAGTCTCGAGAAACCGGAATAATCACTCCGGCCCAGCGCCTCTTTCAGCGCGCTCATCAGCGCTTCCCCCGGATAGGCGCGAAAGGTCTCCAAAACGCCGAGCGGTGTGAGCAGAACTTCCACTTTGGCGAGGGTTTCCTTGGTCGAAGCGCCGGATAAGGATTGGGCGACAAGTGTCTGGGCGGCATGAGCGAGTTCCTGCCAGCGATCACATCGGGCCTCGCCGGCGCTAAACATGCCGACAGAGTAACGGGATGGGGACTTGGATGTTTTTGACGACTGAGTAGGCATGATTTTGTTGCGTGAATTAATGGTTAAGCATTTACGAGATCCATTTCTTGTGGCGTACAGGTCTTGCTTGGAATTCCGCCGTGGAAAAAATACCAAGTATTCGGTGCACGGCGCTATAGGACTTTGGTCCAATGGGGTTACCCCTAGGTTTCGGTTATCCAAATTTGTCCAAATGGTTTGCATTTTGAAGCTCGCAAGCCTGGACTTACGTTCATGACAACAATTCTATGAAGCTCGAATTGTATCGTACGCGGGGATCTATCCCGATCTGCGATGCGGGTTTTCAATGAAGCGTTTTGTGCCCAAATACCTCGATCCTGCGAGCCGGCTGGGTGAAATTCTGTTTGGTTTGATCTCGCAACGGATGGCCCGGACTGCACCGATTCTGTTCGCGGCCGTAGAC
>JBKPLM010000292.1:0-7099 GCA_046731655.1 Verrucomicrobiota bacterium
TACCTACACAGTGCTGCGGCGGTACGCGGATGCTGCTGCCATATTGGATCGCGCGATCGCGCTTGCGCCCAAGGATGTGAGCGTACGCATCCAACGTGCTGACGTCGATCTCGAGTGGCGAGCCGACACAAAGCCTCTAGACTCCACGATTCAGGCTATTATTGCGAATGACCCAGCCGCGATTAAGCAGGTCGCTGATCAATGGCTCCTTCTCGCCCTATGGGAGCGGGACGCGAGCGCGGCCGAACGAGCGTTGTCGTTACTTGACGCCAATGGCTGTTATAGCGAGATGCCTTTTCCTCGCACCTGGTGCGAGGGACGGGTCGCGCTTTTGCTCGGCGACGCTGCATCGGCTAGAGACGCGTTTACTCGAGCCCGGAAGGAAATTGAAGGCGTTGTAACTCAGCAACCGGACTACGCGCAGGCTCTCTGTGCGCTGGGAATGATCGATGCCGTTCTCGGAAATAATGAAGACGCGATTCGGGAGGGCCGGCGAGCGGTTGAATTGCTGCCGGTGACGAAAGATTCGATTGATGGCGCGCAGTTAGTGCAATACCTGGCGATGATCTACGCTTGGGTCGGGCAGAAGGACTTCGCCTTCGAGCAATTGCGCATCGCGAGCAGTATTCCCGGCTATTTAAGCTATGGCTCGCTCCGGTTGGATCCGTTATGGGATCCATTGCGCGGGGACCCGGACTTCGAGAAAATCGTCTCTTCCCTAGCGCCCAAACAATAGCGAGAATTTTTCGGTGGTGGCGCTTGCCGGGATTCCAACAGTTGCCCGGCGATAACAGCGCAGGTCTTGAGCATAATTTTCAGATCGAGCAAGATCGACATATTCTCGAGATAGAAGAAGTCCATCGCGATCATCTCGTTAAACGTTGTCTTATTCTTGCCGTTAACCTGCCAGTATCCGGTCAGCCCAGGCAGACCGTTGACACGTTCGCGTTGCCACGGCTCATAATTCGCAAATTCATGTGGCGTGCAGGGCCGCGGACCAACCAGACTCATCTCGCCGCAAAGCACGTTGAAGATTTGCGGTAACTCATCCAAGCCGCTTGCACGCAGAAACCGGCCAAAAGGGGCGAGACGAGGGTCGCCGTAAACATCCAGCTTCGTCATTGGACGATCGACCGCCATTAATTCACGGAAGTAGTGCTCGTGAGTGTGTGTCCCAGCACTCGCCTGCATTGTTCTGAACTTCCAGATTAAGAAAGGCCTTCCTCCAAGACCGACGCGCTCCTGCCGGTAGAAGATGGGACCAGGCGAAGCGATTCGCGTCACCAGGATGAGCAAAATCATCAGCGGCAACCAAAATGGCAGCGCAAGCAGAATGCACGTGATATCGACAGTATATTTCCAGCCCAGCCTCGAAGTGCCTCCGTTTGCGGTGCGTATCATGGTTGCCGACCATGCCCCCCGTCTACGCGCAGAAACGGCGCCAAGAATTCGCGCGTCACGGCTATTGTAGGATTTTGTCTGATCAGACAATCATCCGCCGATCCGATTGTCTATCGTCGTCAATCAAACCAGATTCGCGCGCAGCTTCTGATTTTACCCAAGGTTCTGTTGCCTCGGGTCGAAGCTCGTCCATGACACGATGCAATTGCGTTCGCAGCGCCGCACCACGCACAGGGGTCTTCGCACCATTACCGTTTTTGCGATGCGGTGCGCACCCGCAAGATGAGGACCGCCCGTTCAGGAGGTCCTGTCCGGAGACGAGCCTGAGCCTTCCGCACTCGCACTGAACCAGCCATTTGCCATACCGATAGTTCGACCCAAAATCGTCGCGAGGCAGAACTACCCATTTTCCAAACTTACGGCCGGTAAGATCATCGGTAAGCCGGTCCACTGCTTTGACAGATTTGCGCAAGATGTATGGCAATGCAAGTAGTTTCGACACAAGATGTAGCGGTTGCTGGGTATGGCTTACATCAAAGGCTGGGCAAATTCCTGCAAGGGAAGAAGTGATGTAGTCGAAGATTTGATCCGTGGTCGCCACGGCGACCGCCGCTACAGAATTGCAGGCGACACGCCTGCCGCTACAGCATTAGCGTTTCTTGGGGGCCGAAGAAACCCGACAACGAATGATCTCGGCAATCTGAGCGGCGAAGGTCATATGAAAGCCGGGACGTACGAAGGATGGGGTGGAAGCTGCGCGTGATGTCATTCCTTCATACGCGTGTCGATCGCAATCCAATTTACTTCCCAGGTCTTGCCGCCGTCTGTTGAGAAGGATTGCTCGAACTTGCAGGATTCTGGTTTGATGTCGGAGATAATGAAGCGCACCAGGACCGGTTGTCCGTTGAAATCCTCCTGATCGAAAAATTCGCCCCGGCCGTTCTTGAATTCGCCAATCGTCGGTGTGCCGAGCGTGCCGCCTTTGCTGCTTGCGAAATTCAGACTCCACTTGTGCGTTTCCGGATTATACAGACGCAGATTTAGTGCCTCGATGTGACCGGGACCATCGACCTCCAGTTCCACCAAGTTGGCGCGGCCGTCCCAGATTTTTCGCACGACGGTCGTGCCGTCGTACTCCACCCATTCGTTAGACCCGCTCAACGGCTGTTTCAGTCTCCACAGGTGTGTGTGCCACTTTCCAAATTCCCAATCGAAATCATGTTGCCCGTTCTGAGCCGTGACCGGCACCGCGGCCATAGCTATCGCAAGAGCAATGAGACAAGTCGGTTTCACCTCGAACATCAAAATGCGCAGGCGCTACTTGCGTCTGCGAAACGTCATTAACCAGTTCGGTTCCCATGTCCGGCCGTTATCGCCTGAGAACGCTTGCTCGAAGTAGCAGGAGTCCGGCGTGATCTTCGAAAAGTCGTTGCGCACGAAGATCTGCCGGCCATTGAATTCCTCCATGTCAAAGAAATCGCCGCGACCGTCCTTGAATCCGCCCACGATCGGCACGCCGATCACACCGTCGCGGCTGTTCGCCCAACTGATCGTCCATTGTTTCGCTTCCGGATTGTAAAGACGCAGTCCGACGCCTTGGAGATGACCAGTCGGACCGTCGAGCTCGAACGCAGCGATGCTTCCGCGCCCGTTCCACAACGGCGCGACTTCGCCCGTGCCTTTCCAGTCGGTCCACTGCGAGTTACCGCTAAGTGGATTTGTTAGACGTTTCAACTCCACGTCCCAGTGGCCAATGTTGAAATCGAAATCGCGATTGCGATCTTCCGCGCTGAGTGATGGTGTAATCGGCTCGTCGCTGGTGCGCGTTACATCAGCGATCCAATTCGCCTCCCAAGTCTGGCCGCGGTCCGACGAGAATGCCTGTTCAAAATGATACGACTTGGGCGTGATATCCGAAAACCTGTGCCTGACGAGAATAATTTTGCCGTCGAATGTTTCCTGATCGTAAAACTCGCCGCGGCCGTCTCTGAAATCGCCGATCGACACGGGTGAGGTCAGCACGCCCGGACTGGCATTTGCCCAGTAAAGCCTCCATTGGCGCGCTCGTGGATCGTAGAGACGCAACGTCAGCCCCTCCAGATGGCCCGCGGGTGTTGTGAGCTCAATCTCCTCCAGATTACCGCGGCCCTTCCAGATTTTTCGAACCGACACCGTAGCATCACCTTCAATCCAGGATGTAGATCCTGTCAGCGGCTTCTGCAGGCGGCGCACGCGCGACTTCCAGCTGCCGATCACGAAATCGAAGTCATGCTGGCCATCGCGCGCCGATGCCGGCGGGGCCGTTGACGATGCCGGGCGGGCGGTTTCGGCAGGAGCCGAGGCATTTTGCGCCCGGGGCGCTCCCCTGACTGCCGATCCTGGCGCGATACTTATGAATACCGCTGCCCCTGCTGTTAAAAACTGCCATATCGATTTCATGATCTTGCTTTGTCGTCGCGAAAGTGGTCATAGTAAATGACCAATCGTGCTGGTTTTGACATGACCACTTTGAAAACCGAGCTCCGGGGTATCGTGACGCCAATCAGTGTCGATCGCCGCGCACGAAAACCGCTCCATCAGCAGATCTACGATTCCTACCGAGACTGCATCATTCGGCGCGAGTTGCGCGCGGGGGAACTTGTCCCCTCAAGCCGCTCGCTCGCGCAAGAGCTGCGAGTGTCGCGGTTGCCGGTGCTGAATGCTTATGCGCAGCTTCTTGCGGAAGGATATTTTGAGAGTCGTGTCGGCGCCGGCACATTCATTGCAACTTCTCTGCCCGCGCAGCACGGGTCGTTAGGCGCAGCGGCGACCAGGATCGACAATACGTCGCGCAGAATCTCTTCGCTCGCTGCAGCGATGCCGCCGTACCAGCGCCCGGTCTGGGCGGGAAATCTCGGCGCGTTCCAAATCGGCCAGCCTGACTTGCATTCGTTTCCGATGGACATCTGGTCGAAGCTCATCGCGCGTTACTCGCGCCGCGTACAAGTGAAAGGATTGCAGTACGGCGATCCCATGGGACTACCCGAACTGCGCGAAACGATCGCGGTGTATCTCCGTACCGCGCGCGGTGTCCGCTGCGAAGCTGATCGGATCATGATCGTGAGCGGCTCACAACAGGCACTTGACCTAACGACCCGAGTAATTGTCGATCCTGGCGCGGCAGTTTGGGTCGAGGAACCAGGTTACTGGCTTGTGCATCATGTTTTGCACGCGGCCGGTTGCCGCTCCGTGGCTGTGCCGGTCGATGCCGAAGGTCTGAACGTCGCCGCGGGGGTCAGGCTCAATCGCAAAGCGCGCGCGGCGTTCGTCGCGCCGTCGCACCAATATCCGTTAGGCGTGACCATGAGCGCGACGCGACGCCTGCAGTTGCTCGAATGGGCGCAGCGAGCCGCCGCCTGGATTGTGGAGGACGATTACGACAGCGAGTATCGGTACAACAGCAAGTATCGGTACAACAGCAAGCCGATCGCGTCGTTGCAGGGAATGGATCAGCACGACCGCGTCATTTACATTGGTACTTTTAGTAAGGTCATGTTCCCGGCTTTGCGGCTCGGTTATATCGTTATTCCGCCCGATCTGGTAGAAAACTTCGCGGCCATGCGCCAATCGATGGACCTCTGTCCGTCGCACATTCCGCAAGCGGTTATGCACGAATTCATCCGCGAAGGTCATTTTGCTCGTCATATCCGCCGGATGCGTCCGATTTACGCCGAACGCCGCGAAGTTCTCGCTAGCGAACTCACGCGCGCATTCGGTGAAGGCGCCGAGATCATCGGTGACGAAGCCGGCCTGCACCTCGCCCTGTTGCTTCCGAAACTTGGCAACGATCGACAGCTCGCCGCCCGTGCTGCCAAAGAATCATTGTGGCTATCACCACTCTCCGCGTCGTATGTCGGCAAATCGCCGCGTCACGGCTTCGTGCTTGGCTTCGGCAACACGCGTGCGAATCAGATTCGTGCTGCAGTTCGGCACCTCAAAGGGCTATGCGCGGCGTCGAGTTGAAAAGAAAACGGCGCCCTCGGCAGACCGCTGATTAATCGCAAGAATTTCGGCGGGAACAAAGGTTGCGATTGCGGCTGACACAGCCGCCGCTACATCGTTGCAGGCGACACGCCTGCCGCTACAGCATTAGCGTTTCTTGTATCCGAAGAAACCGCGGCCGCGGATGATATCGGCAACTTGCGGCGGGACCATCTGGTCCCAGCTTTCGTCTCCCTCAGCGATGCGTTTGAGGACGTCCCTCGAAAAGATCGGCAGGTATTTGGGATTATAGTTATCCAGCTGCACAAAACTGCCGCGACCGACCAGATAACCGTACAGCGGTTGCAGGTCGGGTTTCACCTGCACGGTGTGAATGGTTTCTAATTCATCTTTGGGACTGCGCTGCTTCGGATAGACATAAACTTTCAGGTCGTTCTTAAAGAGACGCCCGAAGTTTTCAAGAATGCCCCCGGGCAGTTCTGTGTAATATTTTTCGTCGAACAACTCGTAAACACTCGGCACACCCATGACGATGGCGATGCGTTCTCGCGTCCGCCAGGAGAGATAGGCGGCGAGCCGGTAGTATTCGAAATAATCCGAGATGAGTACGGTCATGCCGCATGCGCCGAGAACTTCCGCGCGCGCGAGGAAATCGCGGCGGTCGACCTCTTTGCCGCCCGCAAGTAGGTTGCGCATGGTCAGTTCCATCAAAGCGAGGATGGGTTTGTTCGCCACGGCGGGTTCCTGTTTAAACTTAATCAGGGCGCTTTGGAACATGTCGAGGTTGACGTAGGTGACCGGACGAAAACTGCCACGCTCGACCAGCACGGCTTTGTTGTGCAACACATCGGACGGCTGCAGCACCTCGCGGTTCGGGCCGAACATCGCTGCGCCGCTCAGCCCAATCTGCACGAGCTTAAGCGCCATGACGCGGTTGTCGACGTTACGAAACTCGATTCCGCTGAACTCGAGCATGTCGATCTCCAGGCGACGTGTGGTGAGATTATCGAGCAACGATTCGATCAGCTCCTCCGGCACGTGACTTAGGAAAAATGCGCCGTAGCAAAGGTTCACGCCCACAATCCCGAGCGCCTCTTGTTGCCCCGAGGCTTCCTCGTCGAGCATGCGCACGTGCATCACCACCTGGCTGGGCTGATCGTTGGCGCGGCTCTGAAACTTGATCCCCATCCAGCCGTGACACTCGGCCGTGCCGCGATAGCTCCGGGCCACTACGGTATCGGCGAAAGCGAAGAACGAAGTGTTATCGCCGCGCTCCGGCCCCAGCCGCTGGATATCGAGCTCAAATTCGTGATCGAGCATCGCCTGCAACCGGTTGCGCGAAACGTAGCGGTCAGCGCGTCCGTAGATGGCGTCGCTCACCTGCATGTCGTAAGCGGACATGCTCTTGGCGACGGTTCCCGCAGCACCGCCGACCCTGAAAAACCAGCGCACCACTTCCTGGCCCGCGCCGATCTCGGCAAAAGTGCCGTACCAGCGCGGATCAAGATTGATCCTAAGCGCCTTGGAATGGGTATCGAGTGGTTCTTCTTTCACGGCGTGAGAACGGAACATTACTATCGATATTCGCGTATTACAGTAACATTGCGGTAACGAAAGCGATGCGAGGACTCATCGCACTCCAAAGCACTGCGTGCGAAATTGCCGAGAGCGTCTCTTCCGTTTCGCGAAGCTTTGGAGTGCGCACGCGTCCTCGCGT
>JBKPLM010000293.1:0-7044 GCA_046731655.1 Verrucomicrobiota bacterium
TCATCCGATTAAACGCGCTTCGCTTAAAAGTGCGCCTGCTGCTCGATCAGTCCGGGTAGCCCACGCCTTCGACTGCTACGAAGTCGGCGCATGCAACCTTGCGGCAGGTTGGTGTCGATCTTATATTTGATGGCGCGTTCAGCGCGAGAGAGCTAGGAGATCATTATGCCAACAACAATTGCTGCTCCAAAAACTAAAAGGATGCCGGAAGCGGAAAAGGATTTTCTGCCGCTGCACGGCACCGATTACGTCGAATTTTATGTAGGCAACGCCAAACAGGCGGCGCATTTCTACAAGACAGCGTTCGGGTTTCAAAGCCTCGCCTATTCCGGCCCGGAGACGGGAACGAAGGATCGGGCGAGCTACGCGATTCGCCAGAACAAATTGACCCTTGTCCTGACGACACCAATTCGGCCGAATCACGCGATCGCCGATCATGTTCACAAACACGGCGACGGCGTGAAAGTCCTCGCGCTTACAGTGGAGGACGCAACCTCTGCATGGGAGGAGACCACGAAGCGTGGCGGCAAGAGTTATCTGAAACCCACGACTCTGTCAGACAAATATGGCGAGCTGGTTATGAGTGGGATTCACACTTACGGCGAGGTCGTTCATCTGTTCATCGAACGTCAAAACTATCATGGCCCGTTCATGCCGGGTTTCCGCAAATGGGAATCGAATTACAACCCGCCCGAGACCGGTCTGCAATATGTCGACCATTGCGTAGGCAATGTTGCCCTAGGACGGATGAATCCGTGGGTAAAATTTTATGAGGACGTAATGGGGTTCCGGAACATCCTGACCTTCGATGACAAGGACATTTCCACTGAATACTCGGCGCTCATGAGCAAAGTGATGAGCAACGGCAATGGTTTTGTGAAGTTTCCGATCAACGAGCCCGCTGAAGGTAAAAAGAAATCGCAGGTGGACGAATATCTCGAGTTTTACAACGGCGAAGGCGTGCAACACATCGCCATGGCTACAAACAATATCATCGAAACGGTAACGGACCTGCAAAAGCGTGGCGTCGAGTTTCTGAACATACCTTCGAGCTATTACGACACGCTGCTCGATCGCGTGGGTCACATCGATGAAGAGCTGAATGCGTTAAAGCGCTTGGGCATCCTGGTCGATCGCGATGATGAAGGTTATTTGCTCCAAATATTTACCAAGCCGGTAGAAGACAGGCCGACGCTCTTTTTCGAAATTATTCAGCGCAAAGGCGCGAAGAGCTTTGGCAAAGGCAATTTTAAGGCGCTCTTCGAAGCAATCGAACGCGAACAAGAAGCAAGAGGCAATTTGTAAAAGGGGAGGGAACGACAATGCCGTATTATCAGAGACTGGGCGAAATCCCGAGGAAACATCACATCTGGTTCCATCGCAACGGCTCGACGCCGAGCTATAAGAACGAAGGCATCGCTTATGAGCATGTCTTCACTACGCAAGGCTTCGATGAGGCCTACTCAATCATGTATCACCTGCGTCCGCCGACTCGTGTGCGCAATGTCGAGTTAATCAAACATTGGGAACCAAAAAAAGTGACCGATAGTCCGCTCCGGCATCATCATTTGAAGACAGCTAATGTTCCACGGCGTGGTGATCTCTACACCGGACGCGTTCCGATGTTGTTCAATCAGGACGTAATCGCGTACCGCGCCAAACCTGCCAAGGCGTACGACAAGTTCCAATATTATAAAAACGGCGGTGCCGATGAGATCATTTTCGTGTTTCGCGGCAACGGCGTGATGGAATCTGTCTTCGGCAAACTGCCTTATCGCGCCGAAGATTATATTGTCATTCCGCGCGGGATCACATACCGGCTGGTGCCGGACAAGATCGAGGAGGAGGATTATCTCATTCTCGAATCGGTCGGTCCTGTTCGGATTCCGCAACGCTATCTGAATCATGAGGGGCAAATTAAAATGGGCGCGCCCTACTCAGAGCGCGATCTTCACGGTCCTCGCGAAACAATTACGATCGATAAAGAGGAAGACGTCGATATTCTCGTAAAAGATGGATCGCGGCTCACGCGCGTGACGCTGGCCCATCATCCGTTCGACGCGGTGGGCTGGGATGGCTATCTCTATCCGTTCACATTCAACGCTCAGGATTTCGAGCCGATCACTGGCACGGTACATCAACCGCCACCGATCCATCAGACATTCGAGATTCGCGGATATGTTGTCTGCACATTTGCTCCGCGCATGCTCGATACGCATCCCGAAGCGGTGAAGATTCCGTGGGTGCACGACAACGTCGAGGCTGACGAAGTGCTCTTTTACGTGCGCGGGAATTTTGGTTCACGGCGGGGGATCGAGAGCGGTTCGATCACGCTACATCCTCGTGGGATTCCGCATGGGCCGCACCCGGGAACAATCATGGCGAGCAAGAACGCAACGCGCACAGAGGAGCTCGCCGTGATGTTCGACACGCAACACACGCTCGAGCTCACCGAAGAATCGCTTGCGCTGGACGACCCGAAATATCCGCAAAGCTGGCTCGAATAAAAACAAGAGCGGGGTCGCTGATCCGCCGTTTATTCTTTCTAGGGTACTGATAAACTTGACATATGATTCAGCGCCGCAATTCCGATCTAGACGTTGAAGAGCACTTCACGCGGGAGAGCAATCGTCTGCCAGAGACAGACCTCGACAGAATTGCGAACACTTACCGCGAACTGCTTCAAGCCATTGGGGAGGATGTTGATCGAGAGGGGCTTCAACGAACTCCAGATCGCGCGGCGCGCGCATTAGAGTTTCTCACGCAGGGCTATCGCCAGAATCTCGACGAGATCATTAACGGGGCGGTTTTCGAGTCAGGCGCGAGCGAGATCATTTTAGTGAAAGACATTGAGCTTTATTCGCTGTGCGAGCATCACTTGCTTCCCTTCATCGGCCGCGCGCACGTGGCCTACATTCCAAACGGTAAAGTGATCGGCCTTTCAAAGGTTGCGCGAATTGTCGACGTTTTCGCGCGTCGTTTACAGATCCAAGAGAATCTTACCACGCAAATTGCCGAGTCACTCATGAACTGCCTGGAACCTTCCGGCGTGGCCGTAGTGGTGGAAGCGAAGCACCTTTGCATGATGATGCGAGGCGTTGAAAAACAAAACTCGGTAATGAAAACGTCGTGTTTGCTCGGTGTTTTCAAGGACGACGCCCGGACACGTTCCGAATTCCTCTCGCTGCTGAAAGACTAACGTAACACAGCCTTCCAGGCTGTTTCGTCCGGCAGGCATCTTGCCTGCATCGCCAGGCTGGAACCCTGGCGGATCGGTCAGACAGAATGCCTGAGTTACGCTGCCGGCGGGTTAGTTTCGCGAAAACTGCTGGCTCAACCGACCCAATGCAAGAGCGGCAAGGAGTAAGCCAAAATCACGCAACGCCACATCAAAGTAACCCGGAATCAGTAACAGATTTATTATGATCACCGCCAGCCAGGCGGCGACTATATACGCGAAGATTCGAGGTTTTAGCGCGACTCCAATCCCGGCTACGATTTCGATTACGCCGACGATCAGCAACACCGAGTGCGGTTGTATATGTGAAATTCTCGTCACCACTCCAGGGAGATATTGGTCCCAGTTGACAAGCAGATGAAAGAACTTGTCCAACCCGGCAAGAATCGGCGCGACTGTAAACCCGAAATGAAGAATCCGGAACGCCTGATGAGCGGGCGATCCCGAGATAGTGTCCGCTATAGATGATTGGTCAGAGGGTGTGTTCATGCCAGCAATCTTGAAGAATCGTCACAATAAGTCAATACTCTACTTGACTATTTCAACGCGATTGAAGTCCGAAGACTTGGGGGTTTCTCGTCACCTAAGGATTAACCCGCGCCGCGCCTTGATTTCACCTCAAAGCGGCAGGAAGGCGCTGGCCCGCGGATGCAACATTCTTTCACGGGCGAGCCAATGACGCTGGTGAGCAGGGATTCCGCCAGCAAACATGCTTCCGGATGATTCGCCGTGGCGGCAGCGATTGGACAGCCGTTGCCATAGATGAAGTGCTTGCCAGCTTCTTTACGAAAAGTGGCAGCACCACCCAGCTCCTTGAGAATGCGCAGCGCAGCATCAATTCTTTGCTGGCGAGTTTTCCCCTCCAACTCACGCAGATGTTCCCGGGCCATGGCTCGTCCGGCGGCGCGCATTCCGGCACGCAGATTGCGTGACCTAATCTGCCGCGAGAATATTGACATGAGAAGCGAGACCAGCCGCCCATATGCCTTCGGAAACAATTGCTCTGCTTCCGGCCCGATAGCGTACATAGTGTGCGGTTTGCGAATCCCCGGTTTGAGGCCAGACTGCGTCACGAGTCTGTCGCGCTCCAGGCTGGCAAGATGCGCTCGCACGGCGTTATCAGTCAGATGCAATTCTGCCGCGAGTTCGTTCACCGTCCGTTCTCGTGTCCGCAGGAGATCGAGGATTTTTCCCCTCGTGCTTTTGAACAAGCGCTCTCGCCAGCCTATATGTTTCATTGATTCAAAGATCATGAGGATGTCGAGTAAGTCAAAAGAATGTTTGACTAATTCTCGATTGATAGTGTGTGTAGACGGTCACTATTTGCGGAGGAAGGGATGACTTTATGCTTCTGACCGTCAGTAAGCGGCTCGAATTTTCGGCTTCTCGTCGCTTGCACGTTGCCAAATGGAGCGACAACGAAAATCTGGCCGTGTTTGGTCCGGAAACGAAAGCTCGCTACGGAAGCGGTCGCAATTACGCTGCCTATTTCGTTTTCACCGGTCCCGTCGATCGCCATACGGGAATGCTGATTAACATCAGCGAAATTAAGGAGCGAGCCGGCAAAATTGTGCGGCAGCGATTTGATCACAAATTCCTGAACGAGGACAATCCTTCCTTCCGTGATGTTCCGCCTATCGCCGAAAATATCGCGCGACAACTCTACGTCGATGTCGCGCCTTCATTTTCCGACGACGTTGCAAAACTAGTTGCCTGTCATCTGACTGAGTCGCCGGAGCGAAGCGCGACTTTTTACTCCAATGGCATCTGTGAAGTGAATTACTGGTTCGAATTTTCAGCTGCTCGCAAAACGATGTCGCCTCAGTTAGGTGCCAGTGAAAATGCGCGCTTGTTTGGGCCGGCCGCTTCAATTCACGGGCATAATTATCGCGTTCGACTGACGTACCGATCCACGAAACCGTTCAGCGTCCGCGATCTGCCGCTTGTTCGTTACGATGCTGTCGACCCTTGCTTGCACGGTCTGCACGATGAACTCGACCACCGCTATCTCAATGAAGACATTCCTGGGTTGACCAATCATCCGATCACGACGGAGAGTTTGGCGGATTACATCTATCAACGGGCAAGTTCCATCACCCCGCTTGATCGCGTCCGCTTATACGAACGCGCAGATTTTTTTGCCGAGGTGTGGAAGAACAGAGCCGTGTTCCTTGGAATGCGGATGGCATTTGATGCGGCACATCGACTGTGCGCTGCTACTCTGTCCGACGCCGAGAACGCGAGGCTTTATGGCAAGTGCAACAATCCGCTGGGTCATGGCCATGGTTACTTGACGGAAACTACCATTGGCGGCGAGTACGATGAGCGCAGTGGAACGCTTCACGATTTTATTGCGTTGAGGAGAGCCATCCAGGAATCGTTGGAACCGTGGCGGGATCGGCACCTCGATCTGGAAACTGACGATTTCCGCAATGCGCCTTCAACGGGAGAGAATATTGTGCGCGCCCTCTGGCCCAAGATCGACAATCGTCTCAATCAGCAACTCGTTAGGCTGCGCTTGTGGGAAACGGCAAATAACCGGTTTACTTTGCGAAGAACGTAGCCTCTTAGTAGGGACGGATCGTTGAACCGTCCGTTGTTCCAGGTCACGGTGCGCCCGGCAGTCGCGCCCTACCAGCCTTCAATTCAGCGTTGGACGTTGAGCGTTGCGCGTTGAACGTTTCCGCCACAAAGATGAAGCGTTATCTCATCACAGGTGCGAGCCGCGGAATTGGCCGCGCGATTGCCGAGAAACTGGCAGGTCCAGATGTCGAATTACTTCTCCACGGGCGTGATACCGTCGCGTTAGCGGAAGTATGTAAGGCAGTGAAGCAGCACTCTGCGCATGTGGTCCGCTTGATTCATGACCTTGCCGTGCCATCCGGTATTTCCGCTCTCATCCATCACGTTGGAAAGAATCCGCTGGATTTGCTCGTGAACAACGCGGGCATCGCAATCGTAAAACCTTTTTGTGAAATCACACAGGTTGAATGGGAGCAAACGGTTGGGGTTAATATCACCGCGCCGTTTATGTTAATGCAGCACTTTGCCCCCGAGATGCCGCCCGGCTCCAGCATCGTCAACATTCTTTCCGTCGCAGCAAAGACCGGGTTTGCAAACTGGAGCGCATATTGCATGAGCAAGTTCGCGCTCGAAGGTTTCTCCCAATGCGTTCGCGAAGAATTGCGTGACCACAAAATTCGCGTCATCAACGTTTATCCCGCCGCTACAGACACCAATATCTGGACTCACATCGAGGGTAAGTGGCCGCGCCACAAAATGATCTCGCCAGAGGATGTCGCCAGCACGGTCGCGTACGCGCTCTCTCGTCCCGCAGACGTTGCACTGGAGAATATCAGCATTTCTGGCTTGGCTGGAAATCTATGATCCGTTAGTCTCGGCGTCAGCAGTACGTTGTAGCCACGGCTGTGTGAGCCGTTCTAAGAACTGTGTTCCGGGACATGCATCGGCCGCAGGCGGGTGGCTAGAGCAGCCGGGAAGATGTTTGTCGTATGACCAGCGAGCTCAGTGTCAATGTGATCGCATCGATCATTGTATCGCTCCTCTTTCTGGTGACAGGATTTCTCTGGGGCAAATACAAAGAACAGCGGCGCAAATTCGGTAGAACCCTGGAAGAGTACGATTTCTATCCATTAACGGTCACGCTCGAGAATTTTGGCGAGTTCAGCCTGCGAGATTTTCGCCTGGGCATGCATTACTTCCTCAAGAACGAAGATCATACGGCGGCGCGGCAGCTCATTTTCATCGGCGAGCAAAATAACGTGCGAGCACAGCTCGAACCGGCT
>JBKPLM010000294.1:0-9558 GCA_046731655.1 Verrucomicrobiota bacterium
GCGCCCGTGCGCCAGAGCTTCCCGTAAGGCACCAGGCCGCCGAAGATCTCGCGGTCGTTCTTGTTCGGGCGCGAATAATCCACCTCGACATCGGTCAACCCGACACGCTGTTTTACCACCGAGTGCTGGCTGGCCGCGGGGAACTCTATTTTTTTCTCCTCCGCTGCCCATAGGCTGCCGGGCGGGAGGGGACCCGCGAAGAAGGGAAGTGCGAACAAAGCAGAAAAGAGAAACGAAGGAAGACGTGAGGATTGGATCATAATATGCGGAATATTTTAAGATGTGATGATTTAAGCGGAGAAGATATCGCGGGACGGCAAGAGTCAAATCGGTTTGCCCCCTTCTAACAAATCACTGCTGCCAACGGCCCCGTTACGGAATGAGTTGACTCCCTCACTCCAGCTCTTTCCTTCGGCTTGCCCAACTATGTCGCCCGGGTTGATTCGGCTTCATTCCCGAAGCCTCACGCTCTCGGCTATCCCGTCCATCTCGCAGATTCCCACTGTACTCGATTCTCGTTAGAACATGAATGCGCTGTTCGCAAAACCTCCGATCGGCGAAATGACGGGCGAAAAAAATCGTCTAGAGCGATCGACGAAGTGCACTTAACATTTCCAGGCAAATGCAGGATGACGAGAAAACCAAGCCGCGCCTTGAGATCGCGCATGTCTTGTTCATCGATATCGTCGGCTATTCGAAGCTGCTGACCGACGAACAATCAGAAGCGCTTCAGGAATTAAATCAGATTGTCCGCAATACCGAAGCAGTGCGTGAAGCAGAAGCAGCGGGGCATCTGATCATCTTGCCGACCGGCGACGGTATGGCCCTAGCCTTCACCGGTTCAGTGGAGAGGCCTGCCGAATGCGCTTTAGAAGTCAGCCAGGCCCTGCGCGCGCAACCGAGCTTGCCGGTAAGGATGGGAATCCACAGCGGGCCGGTCCAGCATATCAGGGATGCTAACACGCGCGAAAACATTTCCGGAGTGGGAATCAATATCGCGCGTCGGGTGATGGATTGCGGCGACGCAGGCCACATTCTGGTGAGCAAACGCTTTGCGGATGATCTGGCGCAGCATCGTCGTTGGCAGCGTTACCTGCATGAACTGGGCGATGTGGAAGTGAAACACGGAGTTGTTGTTTCGTTGGTCAACCTTTACGCCGAGACGATTGGCAATCCCGCGCCCCCGGCATGTGTCGCCGGGGTACGACGTACCGAGCCTGGCGCCACAACGCGCAAAGGACTTTCTCCGCTTGCGCGCGCGATCTTTATCATCGCAGCATTGCTCCTCACACTCGCCATTCTGTCAGTGATTTTCGTGCCGGCGATCATGCGCTCGGTTGATAAGAACAGAGCGACGTCAGCACCTCAATCGAGCGCTACTGCGTCCCCTTCGTTTTCCGATGCCATTCAGAACATGGTCAAACAAAGAATCACAGATGAGTTGCAGAAAGGCCTTTCCGGGAAGAGTAACGCACCTACGCCAAGGGTCGCCCCGACCCCTACCAGTCAGCCGACGCCCCCGCCGCGGCCGTAGTTCCAGCGCTGCATCTTGCAAACCGATCAACGGCTAAGGGTCCTCTTTTGAGAATATCAATAAATGAACAGTATGAATCCTAAGGTCGATGAATATTTAAGAAAAACCAAAAAGTGGAAGGAAGAAATGGCGCAATTGAGAACGATCGTTCTCGACTGTGGGCTTACCGAAGAATTGAAGTGGGGTTGTCCTTGTTACACGTTTCAGAAAAGTAACATCGTCTTAATACACGGATTTAAAGAGTACTGTGCGCTTCTGTTTTTCAAAGGCGCCCTGTTAAAGGATGCGAAGGGTATTCTAATCCAACAAACCGAGAATGTTCAGGCAGCGCGCCAGATTCGGTTCACCAATGTTCGGGAAATAGTTAAGATGAAAACCGTTTTGAAAGCCTATATCCATGAAGCCAAGGAAAAAGCCGATTTGAAAGTGAAATATAAAAAGACCTCAGAATTCAAAATTCCTGAAGAGTTCCAAAATAAATTGGATGAAACGCCGGCCTTGAAAAAGGCCTTCGATGCATTAACGCCTGGACGGCAAAGAGGATACCTTTTCTATTTTTCTCAACCCAAACAATCCAAAACTCGGGCATCAAGAGTTGAAAAATGTATGCAGCAAATTCTCAAGGGTAAGGGATTGAATGATTAGTGCATTCGATGAGGGAGTAATGAATCAATGAGTAATGCCACCAAACGGTCGATTCTTCGCTGGGTTCACCTTTTCTTTGGCATTCCGATAATCGGTTATGTTTATAGTCCGTTTGCAGAACTTCCGAACTACAATGCAGTGCAGCCCATTCGCGAAAGCTTTCGGAGTGGCTGACCTGTTGCTCGTTAGGCCGCAAACATAGTGGATTACCAAGAAGTAGCCTTATTGGCAGCAGGAATGGCTGGTCCGATCATGACGATGGCAGAAGATCAACATATTCGAAGAGCCAGGGCTAAAGCACGGTCAACTCAGAACAATTAACATGGGTGACTTTCAATATACCGAGAAACGTACCCCGCCTCTTTCCAAAACCCTTCTTGCAGCAAGCGAGAAATAACACCGCTTGCGCAGCTTCCAGATCAGTCAGCAACGTTTGCCACGTATCCGGGTATGGTAGAAAGTTGCGAGAGCCATGCCCCCAAATATCGACCGCATTCTCGACGCCGCGGAGCAGCAGCAGGCGAGCGACGTCTTCCTTCAGGAGGACGAGGTACCGCGACTTAAGATCAATGAACAAATCATCGTGCTCGGCGAGGAACCTCTGTCGCTCGCGCACATGACCGCCCTCTGGCAGGCGTGCGGCGCGAACGCGCAGGGCGGCGGCGATATGGATCGCGACAGCGGCTTCATCTCGCGCACGCGTACGCGCTACCGCGTGAACCTGCACCGCACCATGGGCCGCCTCGGTGCGGTCTTGCGCCGCATCAAGACCGTCGCGCCCACCTTAAAAGGTCTCGGAGCGCCCGAGTGGCTCCTGACGAGATGGGGCGCTCGCGAGCACGGCCTGATTCTTGTGACGGGACCGACCGGCTCAGGGAAATCCACCACCATCGCGTCCCTCCTTCAATGGATGAACGAGAATCTGGAGCGACATGTAGTGACGATCGAGGATCCCGTCGAGTATCAGTTCACCAGCAACCGCTGCCATTTCACCCAGCGACAGGTCGGACGCGACACCGGCACTTTTGCGACCGGATTGCGGAGTGCGCTTCGCCAGGCGCCGGATGTCATTTTTGTTGGCGAGATCCGGGATTACGAGACGGCGGTGACGGCGCTCCAGGCTTCGGAAACCGGACATCTCGTTCTTTCGACTATGCATTCGGAGAAAGTTGCGGACACGATGGAGCGCTATTTGAATCTTTTCCCGGCCGAAGACGCGAAGCATGGTACGAACCTTCTGGCGAACCAACTCTCTGGCGTCCTATGCCAGAAGCTGGTCGAATCTACTGACGGAGGCTTGCATTTGCTGGTGGAACACGTCGAAAATGCGGGGGCCATGCGCGACTGGATCGCGAGACGAGAGTTGCAGAACATCGATCAGTATCTCTCCCGCGGGTCGGATCCTGCCGCCGTTTCATTTTTGCAATCGACTGTCAAAGCCCTCCAGGCCAAGATCATCACGGAAGCGACCGCCATGGCTTCAGTCAGCAATGAATCCGAGCTTCGTCGCGCCATCAGAGGAATCGGTTAGACGGGTTCTCCGCACGATTGAATTCTTATGAAGGAACGTGACTTGATTGATTTTCTGGTCCTTGCCGGCCAGCGGGGTGCTTCTGATCTTCATTTGACAGCGGGGGCGCCACCGATGATGCGGGTCGCTGGTGTCATCCAGCCCCTAACGGAAGAGCCGCTGTCTGCAGAAGATACAAGGAGATTGGTTATCGATGCTTTGAAGGAAGCACAACGGGCGAAGCTGGAAAACGAATGGCAGCTTGACTTTGCGTTGCAGGTTCATGATCTCGGTCGGTTTCGCGGAAATGCATGCTACGTATCAGGTGCGATCGAGGCCAATTTTCGACGGATCCCTTCCGAGATCGCCGATCTAAAGTCGTTGGGACACTCTCCAGTGGTGGATAAGTGGTGTGACGAGAGAGCTGGCCTGGTACTCGTAACTGGTGCGAGCGGTGAAGGCAAGAGCACAACGCTGGCGAGCATGGCCCAGACGATAGCCAGCCGGCGTTCGGTCAACATTGTCAGTATTGAGGACCCGATCGAATTTGTTCACTCGCAAGGACGAAGTCTGGTAAACCAGCGCGAGATTGGTTCCGACGCGCGAGACTTCGCGTCAGCGCTCAAGAACGCGTTGAGACAAGATGCGGACGTTATTCTTGTGGGAGAGTTGCGCGACCTGGACACGATCCAAACTGCGATTACGGCGGCGGAAACGGGGCACCTTGTGATTGGAACCATGCACACCAACGACGCGCCAACCGCCATCGGGCGAATTATTGATGCCGTTCCAAAAGAGGGGCAGCAGTTCGTCAGTGCCCAACTTGCGTGGTCGTTGCTGGGAGTGGTGTGTCAGTATCTCCTGCCGCGAAGCGGCCAGTCAGGCTTGGTTTTGGCTACGGAATTGTTGACGGTGAACTCGGGAATCGAGGCGTGTATCCGGGCGGGGCGGCTTTCGCAGATACCGGGCCTGATTCAAATCGGCGGTAAGGACGGCATGCATACCGTGGACGATAGCCTTATCGAGTTGCTCCTGGCTGACCGCATCAGTCTCATCGACGCGCTGGGTCACGCGAGGGACCCCAATTTTGTGAAGGAGGAGTTCCAGAAGGCTTTGAAGTCCCAGAGAAAAGGGTGGTTTGCGGGAATGTTCGGCAAATGAAACGCTGGTCCTCGTTGGCATCGAATCGCCCTTACCAATCTTCCATTGGGGAGTACTATCTCACGCGCTAGGTGGACCAGGAGACTAGCATGGTTCAGATCGGTGTCCGGACCTGGTCAACTAATCGATCACTCTGCAAGTTTTCCGCGCAGGACAGTGAGTGAATACGGCGGCAGATCGTAAAATGAAGATGCTTTTTGCGTAGAGCGCGCGGGCGGCAGGCTCCGGATTGGATGTCCATTTGGCCCGTCATCGTGCCAGAGATATTGGTCGCTTGAGAACTGGATCAACTCGACATCACCGGCGAAGGTAACCTGGTGTTGTTCTCCAGGGATGTTGAACTGCACAGTCAGGCGCGCTGTGCGGTTGGGATGCTTGTTAATTGCTAGCAGAGACCATTCTTTGTCTGGTTGTCGCACCGCATAGACGCTGACGACAGATGACAGCGTCGGTTTGCCTGGCTTTACGGTTACTCGAAATACGTCGTGTGTCTCATTTGCCGGCTGCATCCATTCCTTTGTGATGAGTTGAGCGGCGTGGTAGGCAGACAGCCGATTCAGTTGGTCACTGTTTGGATTCAATTGGAGCATCATAAGGTTGCCCCAGGAACACTTAAGGTCGTCCTGGAGATAATTTGGCTCGTATCCGTATAGGTACGGCCTGGAGCCTCCTAGCGTCAGAAACGTCCCAACGGTGTCCGCGTCAAAGAGTGCGCCTTCCATATCCACTTCGTGTCGTCCCGCAAAAACCGAATAACCGTATTCGGTCATTAGCCATGGAATTGCCGTAGGGACACCATCCGCGCGCAAGCTGGCCATCATTTCACCCAAACGCTTTGAGGTTTCTAACAGCTGGGGCGCCGCATCGGCGCAGATGTTGTCGAACGGGTAGAACTCAAACGAGAAAAAATCGAAGGGACATTTCGCAGCGCGGATGTACTTGAGAAACCGGTTCATCCATGAGCGATTGCCTGATTCATCCAGCCATGTGAGAAGGTGATCATCGAAATTCTGCAGACTTGGTCCTCCGAGTTTTAGATCCGGATTCAACGCTGTTAGCCGACGAGCAACCCCGGCGTACAGCGCGGCATAGTCCTCTGGTGAGGCCCATTGCCCATCGGGTTCTTCGCCAAGCTCGACGCCTTCGAGAGGATATTGTCTTAGATAGTTGATCTCAGCTGTTGCGTTTTCCGGTGTGTCATACAAAACGCCGACTGGAACAAGAACCGGCAAGTGATTCGTTAGTTCACTTCTCAGAATAAAATCCAAGCCCGGTTGCTCGATCTTGTAATCAATGTCCTCAGCTCGGTGCCATGGATCGGTGGATGATACATAAATCCCCGTTTGCTGGTACCGATCGGCCGCATGACGAATGTGATCGTGAAAACGATTGTGACCGTTTATATTCCCGAGCTCGATCTCGCGAATCGAAAACCCGACCCGGTCACGAATGTCATTTGAGATTTGCACACTCGTTTGCGAACTCCGGCTCATTACGACGCGCACGAAGCGAACCTGAAGCGCTTTAGCACACAGCCGAACAGACTCATCGCCGCCCGATCCCTGCTTCATTTCGCCGCTTGGAAACGGACGCCAGGCATCTTTCTGATCGACGTGCAAATGCATCGGATCACTTCCACTCCAGTATTCCACTCTGTGTTGCTTGGCGAACGGCGCGCCCCAGTGAATCCGAATCGAGTTAATCGGTCTGGTCGCGCCCAGATCGATTACCACCCATTGCGGATGCGCATTGTCGGATTCGCCGGTGAAATGAGAATCGAGATATGGATTACTTTTCCAAAACGATTTTTCGTCGCCGTCCGTGATCCGCGAATAACCATCGTCGTTGGCCTGGTCGATCGTGTTTCCTCGTCGCGGCAAATGATACCCATATGAAAGGCTGATGGGCTCGCCGGGTGAATCGTCTGAGATCCAGTATCCGCACTGATGAACCGGATCGCTCCATGTACCTCGCGGGTTCCAATGCCAAACTTCACCAGCGAGCTCGGTCCGTAGTCGATAGGTCAATGGTCCGAATCCGGCTGATCGCATCTGAGTAATGTTCTGATCCGTAAACATCCGGGCACATTCGCCCTGTTCGTGACCGTCAACGCCTGCACCTAATGCCTCGGTTGGCACGCACTGGTTTACCGGGCGATCCGCAAGGATGCCGGCAGAGATTGCAAATGGCTTCTCAACGGCGCGCGCCTCTGCTGCCGCTGCTAGTTGGATGAGGCCGATTCTGGTAAGAGAAAGCGATGCGAGGACGCATCGCACTCCGAGGGTACTCCCTGCGAAATTCATTCAGCGATCAGCCTTGTTTTGCGAAAGCTTTGGGACTCCGACACGCCACCGCGTCCCATTTCGTTGCTATCGCTGCGGTTTCTCCAATCGTTTCCTGACCTGATCCTTCTCGTGGCGGACGTCCTTTAGGTGGCTTTGGAGGAGAGGTAGCTGAGATGCTTGGGGATTCGGGTAGTGGCGCAGAGTCTGATTTTTCTTACCGCCCCAATAAGCAGGTCCGGGCTTTTTGGCCTCGCCGATCCGAAGAAGCAGGTCGTCCTCCTGTCTCTGAAGCTCGTCGTAGCGATCTTGGAGCATTCGAATCTGGTTCTGCCGATTTGCTTGTTCTGCCCGATATTGATCGGCCTTTTGCGCTGCCTGCGCTTTCTGCTGCAAGGTTTCTTCCTGCTGTTTTTGGATTTGTTGGAACGCGGCATTTTGCCGCCCTGAATAATCGCCAGCTTTCTGAGGATTATAGCCGAAGCGCTCCTGAACGTCCTTGGGAAGTTCGGTGAAATAAACCTTGGAGATGCCAGCCTTGCTGGTTAGCACGATGCCGTCCGGTTCGACCCGGCTCACCGTAGCGTTCTTATATTCCTTTCCGGTAATGGTTTTAAAGTCGTCTGCGAATGCGGCTAACCCAAGGCATAGGAATAACAAGATGAGAACTTTCATCTTTGTCGTCTTATCTTTTTGCTTTGAGCGGCAACTGTTCTGCTCTCAAAAATAGATTCTCCGGTCAAGGAAAATTGCGGGGTTAATGGTGCGTTTGCCGGGCCTGCGTGCGAATCACATCACTGGGACTCGCTAAGCGGCCTTTCGAGCACTGGACACCTCATTTTTTACAGCGAACTTGCGAACTCGAATGCGCACCCATGCAATTTTTGGGCTGGTCGCGGCAGTAATCGCATCAAGTTTGCCGCTAATCGGATGCCGCCGAGGTGCAGCAATTCAGCAGGTCGATCCGAATGGTCCGGTCGAGGTGGTGATTCCTGAACATGGCGTATACACCGGCGCGTTCATGGATTTTGGCGACGCGGAGGACGACGTCACTCTGGAGACAATCGAGGATTTTGAGCAGATGGTCGGCAAGCATGAGGCCATCATTGCGTCCTCCAGTTACTGGGGAGAACAAAATTTTCCCGTGGGCAATCTCAATGTCATCTGGCGACATGGTTCGCTGCCGCTTGTGTTCTGGTCACCGTGGGACAGGCCGTATGAAGAAGATCACGGCCCAGACAAGTTCAGATTAATGGAGATTCTTGCCGGAAGGTGGGACGCTTACATCGATAGGTGGGCCCATGCCGCGCGTAATTTTGGTCACCCGATGATTGTCGTGTTCGGCGTCGAAATGAATGGCACCTGGTTCCCGTGGTCGGGAGCTTATTACGGCGGCGTGGAATGGGACAAAGACCGGAATAACTGGAAAGGTCCGGAAACATTTCGCAAAGCATTTCGCTATGTGGTGGATCGCATCCGAGCCCGCGGCGCTTCAAACATCAAGTGGATGTTCCATACGAACAATTATCCCTATCCGTACGAAACCTGGAATTGCGCGCCAGCTTATTATCCCGGGTCCGATTACGTCGATTGGCTTGGCCTGAGCGTTTATGGACAGCAGTACAAGGACGAGCCGAATCCGGACATTCCTTCATTGGTGAACTGGCCCTACGAGGAAATGTCCAAGCTCGATCCGCACAAACCAATCATGATCGCCGAATGGGCTACTGGCGAGTTTCCGCATTCCGGGGAAGGGGGCGGGGTTGGCAAGGCTGAGTGGATCAGGCAGGGACTTACGATGTTTCGCACGCGTTATCCTCGCATCAAGGCGGCGGTTTACTGGCACGAGCGCTGGCAAAACGCCGATGGATCTTACAGCAACCTGCGGGTGAACTCTTCAGTGGAATCGCTTCGAGCGTATCGCGAAGGCGTCGCGAATCCTGATTGGTTAGGCAATTTGATTCTGCGGGCTATTCCGAAACCGTGATTTCTAGCCGGTCGCCCTGGAGACGGCCCGCCCTGGGGCCGCGCTACTGGGCTGGTCGGCGCGAGGGCGCGCCGGCTCCATTGTTCCGCGCTAAATATCGCGCGAGGGTGTTGTCCTGAGCGAAGTCAAAGGGCTTTGAACGACAAACGCGTGTTATTGTTTCTCATCCGGCGCACTCTTCTGAAGATCGAGAGCTATTTTCCAGGCGCCATTGGACTCAAGCCGCCAGATGCAAAGATAGATGCCGTGCTGAATAACATCATCGAGCTCGCTGGTGAATTGACCATATTCATACGCAAGATCAGTCGGGTCACTTGTACCCGCCCCTCTTGGCGTGCGAGTCGTTTTTGCATCCTGTTCGGACAATAGTTTTTTAACAGCTGTCTTGCCCACTGCGGGGAGCTCGCCGTCGCGATAAATGCGAACGTCGTCGTTAGCG
>JBKPLM010000295.1:0-3335 GCA_046731655.1 Verrucomicrobiota bacterium
GACCAGGTCGAGTAAGGCCAGCCTTTGTCGCGATAACTAATCCTTTCGGGTAAGGATGAAGCGCCTCACGAATCAGTTCTTCACTTACATACGGTCCATACGAATCCGCCGTGTCGATGAGGTTGATGCCGAGCTGGACCGCACGCCGTAAGACTGCGATGGCTCCCGCTCGATCAGCTGGCTCGCCCCATACGCCTGGGCCCGTCAGTTGCATCGCGCCAAAGCCCAGCCGGTGAACGCGAAGATCGCCACCGATCGCGAACGTGCCGCTCCTTGTGGCAGGGCGCTTGTGACTCACTGCCGTGTTTGATTTCGGAGGAGCCATATGGTGTTGGATAACTTCAATAGTCCTGCTCATCTACATATCTCCTTCTTTTCCGTTTCTTAATGCTTACTCATGCTCTTCATGCCGGAGCTTCGTACGTGCCTGGGCTACGCGGAGTAGCGCGCCACTCCGGTTTGCGTTCCTTACTCGCTTTCGCTAGCGCGCTTCGCACACCATCGGCGTCGTAATCTGTGCCATAGATCGGAGTGTCGGGTTGTTGCCGCCAGGATTCATCCAGTCCGCCGGCATCTACGCCATCAAATCCGAGCTCGTCGATGAGTCGTAACACAACCCCCTTGGCTGCAGCGTCGTCACCCGCGACTGGTAAGGCGATACGTCCCGGGCTTCCTCGTGGCCGGCCCAGTTTGTAAAGATGCTCGGCGTAAATGTTGTTGAAGGCTTTCACCACAGGCCTGCCGAGTTGCTGTTCTACCCAGCGACTTTCGGTCATGCCTTTTTCGATTCCGTCAATACGACCGTCACGTTGCTGCGGGTAATAGTTGCCCGTGTCCACCACGACTACGTTCTTTGGTGTTTTGGCGAACAAACCGGCTGGCAAAGATGAAATGTTCCTTAACGGAATGGTCACAATAACTACGTCCCCAGCTTGAGCCGCCTCCTCGACTGTGACCGGAGTCGCGCCGGTCTCGGCTGCCAAATCTTTCAGTGTTTCGGGTCCTCTCGAATTGGCGACAAAAACTTCATGGCCAAGTGCTGCTAAACGACGAGTCAAGGTGCCGCCGATATTCCCTGCTCCAATAATCCCGATCTTCATATCTGCCTTTCTATTCAAGTTCGTATCAACTCAGCGTTCTTGACGTTCAAGTTGGATGGATTCTCCCACCATTGCGCGTGCGAGAGATTTTTCGTTATCCCGAAAGAGATAATCTTCCCGTCAGGCCGCATCGCGGAAGCGCGCCTGTACAGTCCACTGGCGTCGGAGCGAACGAGCTTTTTTGGCTCGCCGCAGATTTTTGCGTTCACAGTTTCTCCATTTTTGTGTCAACAGGGAGATTGGATGGCCGTTCTGTTGGAACCGACAGCTGCGGTCCGCGAATCGCTCGCGTCGCTTGCTCAAGTAGCTCGGTTCTGGCGCTAAATTTGATCTGATCAAAGACGAGAACCTCGGTCGCAATGAGCCAGATTGTGAAACAAACCATCAGTGTCCGAAGCGGAAATGATCCGCGATTAGAGACCGCCACAACAGGGTTATCGGACGCAGTCGGAGGTTCGATTGGTTTCATTCCATAAAATAGGTGCCGCCGAGAAGGGGCGGCTATTTCGCGTTCGCGAGATTCTGTACTACCACTCGCGAGGCTGTCCTTAGTCCCTCGTTCGAGATAAAAGTGGAAGTCAGCCTGGCGTCGCAGTTGGCCATCAGTGCTAGACGCCTCTTCGAGCGAAATAAGCGTGAGGTGCCCGATCTGTCGCTCAAAATGCTGGAGGAATCCGTCGCGGTTGCCACTGTCTGCGGCCACGAACCTTCAGAAGCCGTGCTTGCTCAACACGCCGCCGCAATGACGGAACCGGGATCTTCGTTGACCTCCTCGATGTATCGCGATTTGCGAAAGGGCGCGCCCGTCGAGGCTAATCACATCCCGGGGCGACTTCATCGAGCGCGGCGGCGCGCACGGCGTCGCCACGCCATTATTGAAAGCCGCTTTCGTCAATCTCCGGATCTATCAGGCAGGGCTCCCAAAGCCTTGAGGCGCGCCGCAACGAAATTATCTAGGATGTCCGGAAGTTAATAAACGGAATACCTCCGAAGCTCGACGCGACATGCGTCGCTGAAGCGCTTGAGCGCTTCCACCTCGCCACCATGTAACATTGTGAAGAGCTCATCTAGTTTGCGTTAGGCTTTGATTGCGGGCTCAGGCTCGGCCTTCGGTGTGCTAACTTGCGGCGCCGCTGTTTCTCGTTTACGCCCGGCAAAGAGTCGCTCAATCACGTAAAACGTTACTGGAATAAGAAAGATTGCGATTGCTGAGGCAGCGATCATTCCGCCAATCACGGTCGAACCGAGAATCCGGCGCGCCACCGCGCCTGAACCGGTGGCAAACCAAAGCGGCAGAAGGCCGAAGATGAAAGCAAAGGAAGTCATCAGGATCGGGCGAAGACGGAGGCGCGCGCCTTCGAGGGCGGCATCAACGAGGGGTTTGCCTTTCTCGTATTCATCCTTGGCAAATTCGACGATAAGGATCGCGTTCTTCGCTGCCAGGCCGATCAGCATGATCAGACCAATTTGCGCGTAAATATTGTTTTGCATCCCGCGCAGCCAAAGCGTCGCGAACGCGCCGAACACTGCGACCGGTGTCCCGAGCAGTACACTGAAGGGCAACGACCAGCTTTCATAAAGTGCGGCGAGGATCAGGAACACGAAAATGAGCGATATTCCGAACACGACAGTAGGGGATACGCCCTGCTGTGCTTTCTTTTCCTGAAATGACAGGCCAAGATAGTCGTAGCCCATCTCACGCGGCATGGTCTGGCGAAAAGTTTCCTCAAGCGCGTTCATCGCCTGGTACGAGCTATAACCAGGCGCGGCAGAACCGTTGATCTGGGCCGCGCGGTATTCGTTGTAACGCAACGTGAATTCCGGACCGGCGATGTTCTGGATAGTTGAAATGGCATCGAGCGGCACTGGATCGCCGTTGGAGTTGCGCACGAAGAATTGGCCAACATTGTTCGCGTCGGTGCGATAATCGCCTTCCGCCTCTATATACACTTGCCATGTTCGTCCGAACCGATTGAAGTAGTTCACAAAGAAACCGCCCATGAACGTCTGGAGGGTCTGGTAGACCTGCCCGAGATCGATCCCCTGCTTGATGACTTTGTCGCGATCGACGTTAACGAAAACCTGCGGAACGTTCGGCAGAAACGTCGGAATAAGGGTGCCTAGCTCCGGCCGCTTACGCGCCGCGTCCAGAAACGTCTTCAGATTTTGAGCGAGAAAGGCGACATCTTTGCCGGCACGATCTTCCAAAATGAATTGGAATCCGCCGGAAGTGCC
>JBKPLM010000296.1:0-4014 GCA_046731655.1 Verrucomicrobiota bacterium
ATATTAGTCCATTCATCCGCCGCTGTCATTCCTCACTTAAAAATACGTCGGCGGCAGGGCAATCGGTCGTTTTTTAACAAACACGGTCGCTATTCGGATAGAGGACCCAAATCGGAAAGACAGTGCCAAAAACTCAATGCAGACGGAAGCTGCGCGTCACGGGCCAATGATCGGATGCATCCGTTGCGACGATGGCGGGCTGCAACGGCGTTAGACCCTTTGCAAATATGAAATCAAAGATGGCGTCCGGAAAACCCTCAGCCCCAGGGTGAGTTACCAGGTTCGGCCAAGGTAATCCTTTAAAACCGTTCTGGTAGCCAGCAGTAGCGAGGGAATCGAGTATTCTTTCCGCGGTGAACGTCGCCTGGTCATGGTTCGTGTTGAAATCGCCGCCGATTACGCCGACCTCCTCGTTTACAACCTTAAAACATGTTTACGCGCCGGACTTTGAGCCGCTCCCGCGGTGCTTCGCTTGCTGGTCGCATGAGCGTGGAAATACAGTGTTTCCGGTGGTGTTATGCCAGACTGTCATGCAATCGGCGTCGCTTCCGGTTTTACGAGGGGAAGCGACCCTAACGGGATTCGAACCCGTGTTACCGCCGTGAAAGGGCGGTGTCCTGGGCCTCTAGACGATAGGGTCACAAAAGCCGGCCAATATCGGAATTGCTACTCTCTCACGCAAGGCAAATTGCCGAACTGTTTTTCAAGCTTTGGACTTGGCACGGTTGAGAGGGCGCACCTGCTTGTGGTCGCCGCGGCTACAACCTTGTATTTAGTTCATGAATCAACGCGGCTGCGCGCGCGGTTGCGCCCTGGTGCTCGCTCAAAACTTCGCGCGCCCTTTGGACGAGGCGTTGGCGCGCTTCGCTGTCGCGCAAAAGCCAGGCGATCGTTCGTTCAAGTGAATCGGTATCGTGGACCTGGATCGCGCCTTTCCTCGACACGAGCCCCTTCGCCAGTGTCGCAAAGTTTTCCATATTTGGGCCAAATACGACTGGTTTGCCCACCGTAATCGGTTCCACGGGATTTTGCCCGCCATGCGCGGTCAGGCTTTTTCCCATGAACACAATGGTGGCAATAGCATACCAGCGCTGAAGTTCACCTGTTGTATCGAGAACAATACAATCTGCATCTGATTCGTCCGGCAGCTGCCGGACCACTTCGCTCGCCAACGCCACGCGCAATGGCAGAGCAGCAAGTTGCGCACGAATTTCGCGGAGCCGTTCGACGTGACGTGGTGCAATGAACAACCGCAACGATGAAAATTGCTGACGCAAGCGCAGAAAGATTGTGGCCAGAATTTCCTCTTCGCCACGATGCGTGCTGCCGCCGAACAATACGGGACGCTGCCGATCCGCATCGCTGAAGCTGGTTGGTCGCTTGTTTACTTGCGCTTCTGCCTTCTCGTTACGCCCATTGGGATCGTATTTGATACTTCCGACAGCTCGAATCCGATCGCGCGCAACACCAATCGCCACCCATCGATCGACATCGTCCGGCTCCTGCGCGCACACCAGATCCAAAAGACGAAACGTTGGCGCCACGAAAAATCGGAACCGTCGAAATCTTCGCTCCGATCTCGGCGACAAACGCGCGTTCACCAATATCGCTGGAATTCGGCATTCATGCGCGAGTGCGACGAGGTTTGGCCAAACTTCAGCTTCAACCAGCAGGATCCGCGTCGGCCTGATCACCGAAAACGCACGTCGCATGATCGGCGAGTAATCGAGAGGCGTGTACATGACGTCAATCCAAGGTGGAGCGGTTTTGTTAGCCAGAGCGAAACCGGTTGTGGTGGTCGTGGTTAGAACGCAGCGCAAACCGGGTTCGAGGGCGCGCAATGAACTGGCCAGCTTCAACGCAATATTAACTTCCCCCACGCTTACCGCGTGCAGCCATGTCGATTTTTGCTTCGACAAGCGAACCCGTAGTTCGCGATCGTAAATTCCCAAGCGTTGTCCGAACTTTTCGCGGTAACCGCCGCGACGAATCATCTTTACGAAATAGCCCGGCAAAAAGAACAACAGTCCGATTGGCCAAAACAAATTGTAAACGAAACGAATCATTCAATTACGGATTGCGAATTTTTCATTGCGGACTCCGGAAAGAAACAAGACCTCGGTGGTCCCGTATCTTTTCTGGCGAAGCAAACGCCACTGTTTCATGTCGGGAAGGGCTTCGTCCGCCTGTTTCTCCAAAACGAAAATCCCATCTGCGTCCATCAATTGAGTGAGTTGTTCGTTTGCCAGCAGTTTTTCGGTAAAGCGCTCACCGTCCTGCGTTTTTTCGTACGGCGGATCGGCAAAGATGATATCAAATCTTTCAGCGCCGGAAACGTGCCGGAGGAAATCGAAGACATCCTGCTGGCGAATCCGTCCCTTCAGCTTCGTTTTGGCGAGATTGCCCTCGATAACCTCCGCCGACTGTCGATCTGCCTCGACAAAAACAACCGAAGACGCGCCGCGGCTGAGCGCTTCAATTCCCAGCGCGCCGCTTCCTGCGAAAAGGTCGAGGACGCGTGCGCCCACCACGGTGTCGCCTAAGCTGGAAAAGACAGCAGCTTTGACGCGGTCCATCGTCGGTCGTACACCGCGCTTCGGAACTGCCAGGCGGATCCCACCGGCGCTGCCGGCGATCACTCTCATGGCGACGAGGCTGGCGTTGTAGTGGCCTGAGGTAACGCTTCCTCTGGCGAAGCAGAAGTTGATGGGGCGGCGGGCACCGCACTGCCAGACTCGCTAGGCTCGGGCGTTGCGGGCGCGGGTTCTTCGATCTGTTTCTTCTTCTTTTTTGCTCGCTCCTTTTTCCCGCCGCCTAGGAACCTGTTGATCATATTGCTAAGTCCACGACCGACCAGCTGGTCCATCAGGTTTGTGCTCGGTCGATCGAGAGTGCCGCCCACCTGAAAATCAATTGCAGAATAGCCCGGTTCGTTGATCGGTTGAAAGTTCTGACGGATCGCTTTGAACAGCTGACCACGAATTTTGTCGTTGATCGCCAGCTGAGAATCGAGCTTCAGCTTGCCGTTAAACCCAACTGTTCCCGAGGCGGTGAGACGAATATTTGGCGAGCGCAAAATTAATTCGTCGATCGTGACCAAGCCTGGATTCACATGATATCTCGCCTCGGCCCGCTCGAGATTGAGCTCTCTTAGTTCTTCGATTTGAAGAAGCTCTCCGAGTAACACCAATAGGCTGTATTGTTGGACCCGCCCGTCGTGTAGGGAAATTTCGCCTTTTCCCACGAACGCCTCCGGATCGGCCGTTTTGCCGGAAGCCTGGAAACTTCCCTCCAATTTGCCCTGCACGATTCCCTTGGGCCCGCCAGCGTTCGCGATAATCTGATCGGCCAGCACATTGCGAAACTTTACGCTCGTCGTAAACGGAGAATCCTCCGCTTCCGGTTGCATGGCGAAATAGCCATTGATCTCGCCGTTACCCGCACGCGCGGAAATCCCGGAAAGCTCCAGCACATCAGGCTCGTAGCGCAGTGGAGAGCGCAGTTGCTCCAGAAAAAAACGGTCCTGCAAGGAAATTCTTGCCACTCTCGCATCGCCGTGGAGCGCCAAAGCGCTGCGGATGCTTGTGCGAAAGTCTACCCCATTAAAACTCGCAAGCAGCCTGCCGGCGTGATCGAGAAAACTGAAATTACCATTCTTAATGCTGACGCGTCGAACCTCGGGAGGCATCGCCAGTCCCGGTTCCAGTTTGGGAGGTTGGTCGGAGACTGTCGCCTGAACTGGAGAAGGAAGATTCGCCGGAGACATGGCGATGACGGGACCGGTTTGTGTTTGAGAGGTTTTAGCGGATTCGCTTTCTACTTCCGGCTGGGACACAGTTGAAGCCGGCGTCTTTTTCCCTCGTGATCTGGGTAATTTCCATTTTCCTTCCACGTCTTGCAGCCAAACTACATTTGGATTGATGAGCGCGACGTCCTTGATCACCAGCCGCCGGGAAAAAAGGGAGAGAAAACGAACGCGCAGCCGGAATGTTTTTGCTTCGAGGAAATGCTTCG
>JBKPLM010000297.1:0-5188 GCA_046731655.1 Verrucomicrobiota bacterium
CACCAGTCGCGTCTGGTCCAATGACCGGATTCACCCCTTCGGGCAACGAGCCGCGAACGGAGTTGAGATATTCGATCACGCGCGAGCGCGCCCAATAAATGTCCGTGCCGTCCTGGAAAATGACGTAAACGAACGATTTGCCGAACATCGATTCTCCGCGAACGAACCTCACTTTTGGCGCGGCAATGAAGACGGTGGAAATGGGATAAGTAATTTGGTCTTCGACGAGATCGGGCGAGCGCCCTTCCCAATCCGTGTAAACAATCACCTGCACGTCGCTCAGGTCCGGAATCGCATCAAGCGGCGTATGCATCAGCCCGTAGAGCCCGGCGGTGACGGCGAAGATCGTGAAGACTAAGACGAGGAACTTGTTCCTCGCGCTTGCTTCGATGATGCGCTCGATCAACGGCTCGCGCTTTGGAATCGCGGCGGTTTCTTCCGCCGAAATCTGGTCCCCTGCGGTCATGGGTTTGTTCCAGGCGCCGGGGTCTCCTCAAAATCCTTCAGTGCGCCTTGCACTTTCGATTCGGCATCGATAAGGAAATTCGCGCTCGCGACAACCCGCTCGCCTTCCTGCAACCCGCTTTGCACCTCGTAGATGTCGCCATATTTCTCGCCTAACTGGACAACGCGCGGCTCCAATTTTCCCTCGCCTTTATCGATAAAGACGACGTTACGTTCGCCGGTCGGCATGATCGCGCTAACTGGGACTGTGAGCGCTTCGCCCATGTCCATCGCCAGTTCAGCATTCACGTACATTCCGGGGCGCAGCTTGAAATCCGCATTCGGAATGTCGATGCGCACTTTGGCGGTGCGCTTCGTTTCGTTAATGAATGGATCGATCAGGGCGATCGTGCCGTCGAAGTTTTGGCCGGGATATGACTTCGCGGTGACGGCAAGCTTTTGCCCGACTTGAAGCATCGACAGTTCGTTTTCGTAAAATTCTGCCCACATCCAGACGAGGCTGAGATCCGCGACTTCGACCAGCATGTCGCCCACTTTGACGCTCTTTCCCTGTTCTACTGGCACGGACTGCACGACGCCGCGAAACGGGGAGAGCAGCGTGAGCGTTTCGGAGGCTTTGCGTGTTTTTTCGAGATCGGCAATCTGTTGCTCTGTGACGTTCCAAAGTTGCAGCCGTCGCCTCGCCGACTCGATCAAGCGCTGCGGCGTTTCGCGCGCATCTTTGCTCTTGGCCTCGTCGCGCATGCGCAACAACTCGACGAACTCGCGCTCGCTCGTTAGCAAGTCGGGGCTGTAAATCGACAAAAGCGGCGCGTCTTTATCGACAACCTGGCCCGGCGACGTGACGTTCAGCTTTTGTACGTAACCATCGACGCGCGAGACGAACTGCCAGTTGCGGCTTCTATCCGGCACGATCAAGCCGACGGAACGAATCGTGTGTTCAAGCGGTTTGCGCTCAACTTTCGCGTAGGTCACGCCGATCTGCTGCTGACGCTCAACTGGAACGACGAACTCGCTTGTCTGTGGCCCTTTGCTCTCCGCGCCTCCTTTCATACCAGGCATCCCGGATATGCCTTGCATCTCGCCACCGCCGGTCGGCTTTCCCGCTAGCATTGCCGCGTGATCGTGGTGAGGCGCTTTTTCGCTAGAACTTGCTGGGGTCGCGCTGCGTTTAATCACCGGTACGAGGTCCATCGAGCAGATGGGACATTTTCCGGGATCCTTTGAATGCACCGACGGGTGCATCGTGCAGGTCCAGTAATCGATGTTGTTATCCTTGCTCGCGCTCGGTCCTTTTGAGCATGACGCCATGCCGAGGAGCGTGAGCAACGTGACGAGAAGAATGATTTTGTTGAAAAATTTCCGCGCTTTCATTTCCGTTTGGCTTTCGGTTCACGTGGATCGGCGGGCAGCGGATAAAGCTGCGCGCCAATGATTGCTTCCAGTTCCGCAACGGCGACTTGGTAATCCGCCAAATGCATGCGAGCCGTCGCTTGGACGTCGCGCAGAACTCGCTGAGCCGTGATCCAGTCGAGAAAGGACGCTTTGCCCGATTCGTAGGCAAGGCGGTTCGCTTCAAAGGCCTGTTGCGCTTGCGGCACAAGCTTGTCGCGGAACAATTCGACGTGATGATGAAACGTCTCGATTTTCTGAAGCTGATCGCGCAACAGTCGCAGCGCTTCTTTCTGCGAGCGATCCAAGCCGTGTTCGGCTGCGCCCAAATTTTCGCCAGCCTCGCGAACCCCACCTGAGTACTTTCTGAAATTAACCCAGGGAAGTGGAAAGGACACGCCGGCGTCCACTTCGCTCACGGCTTGCCCAGCGTCATTATAACGCTGCGCTTTGATCATCAGCGCCGGGTCGGGAATCCACTCACGACGCGCGAGCTGAAGTTTCCATTTTTCCATGTCGATCTTTGCTTCCGCCATTTTGATTTCCGGCCGTTGCGTAAGCAGCAGGGGGCGAAGCCGTGAAGGCGAGAGTTCTGGCTCTTTAATGCTTGCCGTCCCCGGCACACTCAGCGGCGCGAAAGCGTCGCGGTTCATCAACTGATTAAGGCGCGACTGCTCATCCGAAAGCTGACGCTCGAGGTCGCGCTGCGCTTCCTCCAGTTTGCTGTGATCGGTCTCCGCGACGAGCACATCCGCTGCGCTCTGCGTACCGGCCTCGTATTTTGCGCGACTGATTTCGGCAATCTGCTTCAGTGAGTCGATATTCTTGCGATTGATTTCGAGCTGGTCGTAAGCGTTCGCGAGTCGGAAAAACGATGTACGCGCTGCGGCAATCACGTCGAGTTGTGCACGTCGAACGTCCTCGTAGGCGGAGACCGCCTCGGCCATAGCCGCGCGGGCGCGCGTAAGATTCTTTCCGGTAATCGGAACGACCTGTTCGATGCTCACCGATTGATCCATGAATGCGTTCGGCGGAATATCCACAAAGCGACGCACCCGCGAATCGCCGCCTAGCCGCGGATCGTCCCACGCCGCCGCTTGCGGAATACGGGCTTTAGCCGCGTTCCATTTGCGTAGTGCTTCTTTGATCGCCGGGTTATTTGCCAGCACGGCCGCCGTCACCTCCCTGAGGGAGAGGCCATTGCTTCGAACAGAGCGAGCATCGTTCTCGCCCGCGTCCGCGGTCTGCAGAGATAAAGTTAAAGTTAGATTAAGTAATAAAAGGTAGGTTGTTTTCATTGATCCAAGAGAACGGTTGAAGACCAGATGTACCCGTGAATGGGCACACCCCAGGCGTCAGCGTTCTTGGATCAGATGAGAAACGTGCAGAGCAGCGCCAGTTGCGGCGGAGAATTCGCCGATGGTGCCGTAGCCCGAAGCCGGAATTGCTCATGTCCGGTTTCATAATTTGAGAAAGGCAAAGCGACGGCAAAACAGGTTGCGCTTAGTTGTTGACTGGAATGAGCTTTTGCAAGCGGCTGCGATGGCGGCGCCGTGTTTTTTGGCGATGTCGCGCAGCATGTTTTGTTAGCGCAGCAACTTGACTGACAAGCTTTTTGACTTGGCGCGCTCGAGAGGATGCACGATCGCGCGGTGAGACTCGCCGGAGCCGTGAAAAGCGCGGCGGCCATCGCCATCGCAATTATGATCCTGCTCAACATTGATTTGCGTATATCACAAGTTAGACCGCGCGTCGAGGAAAGCGTTCACTGGGCAGAAGCTCGGTTTGAAATGAAATCGGAGTTGCGATCAATCAATGAATCGGGCACAAGAATATGTTAGTTGTAACTATGGAGAGCAGGGAGAATCGTTTGTAACAAGAAAGCCATGAAAACTGAAAACTTAGAGTCTATAGCGAAAAAGCTCGTCGCACCGGGCAAGGGGATCCTGGCAGCCGACGAAAGCTCGGGGACGATCGAGAAGCGATTGAAGAGCATTAGCGTTCCTTCGACAGAAGAAAACCGTCGGGCATATCGTGAAGTCTTATTTACTACAGCCGGCGCGGGCGAATTTATCAGCGGCGTAATTCTCTTCGACGAAACGATTCGGCAGAAGACTCGCGACGGGCGCACTTTCGTAAAAGCGCTGGAAGAGCAGGAGATCATTCCGGGCATCAAAGTGGACAAGGGCGCCAAGATGATGGCGAATTTTCCCCGGGAAAAAATTACTGAGGGTTTGGATGGCCTGCGCGAACGGCTATCGGAGTATCGGCAACTAGGAGCGCGCTTCGCAAAATGGCGCGCCGTGATCACGATTGGCGACAACATACCCACACCCACATGCATCGACGCCAATGCGGAAGCCCTGGCGCGATACGCGGCGCTGTGTCAGGAAGGGGATTTAGTGCCGATCGTCGAACCGGAAGTGCTCATGGATGGCACACACACGATTGAGCGTTATTTCGAAGTCACGCAGCAAACACTGGAAAGCGTCTTTCACTCTCTGTACGAGCACCGGGTTTCGCTGGAAGGGATGCTACTGAAACCCAATATGGTTCTTTCAGGAAAAGATTGTCCGCAACAAGCCTCGGTGCAGGAAGTAGCCGAGGCCACTGTGCGCTGCATGAAGCGCGTCGTTCCCGCTGCTGTCCCCGGTCTTGTTTTTCTCTCCGGCGGGCAGACCGATCAGCAAGCAACCGAGCATCTTAATGCGATGAACCAGCTCGGTGACCTGCCCTGGCAATTGAGCTTTTCCTATGGCCGCGCGTTACAAGCCCCTGTGCTCAAAGCTTGGAAAGGTGAGCAGGCGAATGTCGCTAAAGCACAACAGGCGTTCCATCATCGCGCCTGGTGCAACAGCAAGGCACGCTTCGGTAAATACACCGAGGAGATGGAAACCGCCAAGGCAGCTTGAGACTGACAGCGATCTAAACGACGCAGCGCCGTAGGCACAGCGCTGCGTTTGCCGCCGTTAGGGTTGCGAGGTCGGACGTGGCAGCGGAGTTGGGCGTAGCCGTGGTGTAGGAATAGGTCTCGGCGTAACACTTGGCGTAGCCGTAGGTGTTGGTGTCGGGGTTCCACCTGGACAACTGCCATTGACGTTAAACACCATGTGCATGTTGGGAAAACCAAACGACGACAAATCCACTGGATCGGGGAAACCGCAATCCGGCGCACTAATATAACCTGGCCCGGTTTGTCCGTCAGAATTCGAACCGATAAGGAAAACGTTCCCCTGATCTACTCCATCTGGCGAACTGACTTCCATCACTAACTCCAAAGTCCCGGCCGGCACGGTCGTCTGGCCCAGGGGGATCGTCACCATAAATGAGG